>JBEKFN010000191.1:0-9766 GCA_050013295.1 Terriglobales bacterium | reverse complement strand
TTCCTACGAAGAACAGGCGGCAGCGCTGATCGAGGGTGGAGTCGATGTGCTGCTCATCGAGACCTGCCAGGATCTGCTGCAGGCAAAGATTGCCACGGTCGCGGTGTTGGAGGCAATGCGCAAGGCGGGCAAGCGTTTGCCGGTACAAGTTCAAGTAACGCTGCAGGAATCCGGAACCATGCTGCTCGGGACCGAAATTGGCGCGGCGCTGACGTCACTTGAACCTTACGACGTAGACGTGATCGGTCTGAACTGCGCGACCGGTCCAGCGGAGATGAATGAGGCGGTGCGCTATCTAAGCCTGAACTCCACCAAGTTGATTTCGGTTTTGCCGAACGCGGGACTGCCGCAGAACGTGGGCGGACACGCGGTGTACAAGCTCTTGCCCAAGGACTTGGCGGAGTATCACAAACATTTTGTAAAAGATTACGGCGTACGCATAGTCGGCGGATGTTGCGGCACAACTCCCGACCATCTGAAAGCCGTAGTCGATGCGGTCACTGGCGTCGAGCCCGCAAAGCGCGATGTGAAGCCAGTAGGCGCGGCTTCGAGCGCCTACACATCAGTCCCGCTCGATCTGGAACCAAAACCTCTGATTGTTGCGGAAGAGATGAACACCACGACGCGGGTCGATCATTTCCGCAAACTCGTGCAGGCCAAAAAATACGACGACATTCTGACGCTGGCGAAAAAGCTGGCGAACGAAGGCTCGCACATGCTCGACCTGTGCTGCGCCATAGTGGGCGAAGACGAAAAGGGATACATCTCCGCCATCCTCGAAAAAATCGCAACCCGCGTTCCCGCGCCGATCCTCATCGACAGCACGGAGGCCGACGTGGTGGAAGAAGCGCTGAAGCGCATTCCCGGCAAAGCCATCATCAATTCCATCAACCTGGAAGACGGCGAGAAGCGGACATCGAAAGTGTTGCCCATGGCAAAGCGCTATGGCGCGGGCGTGATCGCGCTGACTATCGATGAAGAGGGTATGGCGCTGACCGCGGACAAGAAAGTTGCGATCGCGCATCGCATCTTCGATCTGGCGACAAAAAAGTACCGCATCCGTCCGGTGGACTTGCTCTTCGACGCGCTGACGCTGCCGATTTCGACGGGGCAGGAAGAATACCGCTCGGCTGGGGTCGAGACCTTGAAGGCGGTGAAGCGCATCCGCGAAGAGCTGCCGGAAGTGAAAACCGTGCTCGGCGTCAGCAACATCAGTTTCGGGCTGGACGCTTATCCGCGCCGGGTCCTGAACTCGGTGTTTCTGCATGAGGCGGTCGAAAACGGGCTGGATGTTGCCATCGTCAATTACACCAAGATTTATCCGCTGTACAAGATTCCGGCGGAAGAAGTGGAACTGGCGCGCAAGCTGATTTACCAGGACCGGTCCAATGGCGATCCGCTACAGATTTACATGCAGCATTTCGCGGGCGTGAAAGGGAAGGCGCAAGCGCAGACCACGGCGCACGTGGCAACGCTCTCCATCGAGGACAAGCTGAAGTACGCGATCATCAACGGCGAAAAGTCGGTAGGCGAGGGCAAAACCAAACGCAGCCTGGAAGAGTTGCTGGAAGAAGCGCTAGTCGAGTACAAGCCGCTCGACCTTATCAACACGGTGCTGCTCGACGGGATGAAGACGGTGGGCGACTTGTTCGGAGCGCGCAAGATGCAGTTGCCGTCGGTGCTCGATTCGGCGGGAGTGATGAAGGCCGCGGTCGCTTATCTAGAGCCAAAGATGGAGAAGAAAACCCGGTCGCTTATCTAGAGCCAAAGATGGAGAAGAAAACCGGCGCGCAGCAGAAGGGAACGATCGTGCTGGCCACGGTGAAGGGCGATGTGCACGACATCGGAAAGAATCTGGTCGACATCATCTTATCCAACAATGGTTACAAGGTCGTGAACCTGGGAATTAAGCAGGCGGGCGACGCGATCATCCACTCCGCGCAAGAGCACAAGGCGGATGCCATCGGGCTGAGCGGCCTGCTGGTGAAGTCGACGCTGGAGATGAAGTACGTAATCCAGGAACTGGAACGGCAGAAGCTGGAGTTTCCGGTGATCTGCGGAGGCGCGGCCCTAACCCGAAAGTATGTAGAAGACGACCTGCGGCGCGAGTATTCGAATTCGGTGTTCTACGGAGAAGACGCATTCGCGGGCCTGCACGTGATGGAGGATCTGGCGGCGGAGGACGGCAAGCGCGAGGCGCGCCTGAAGGACGGCAGGACGGTGAAGGAATATTCGAAAGCGGCGGCGGTGGATGAAGAAATCGGTCCGGTGTTCTCGGAGCGCAGCGCGGTGGTGATGGATGCGCCGAATATTCCAGAGCCTCCATTCTGGGGCGTGCGAGTGGTGAAGGATTACGATCTGCGGGAGATTTTCAATTACATCAACGACACGGCCTTGTTCAAGAACCAGTGGCAGCTGAAGACGGCGTCGCAGGAAGATTACGCGCGCTTGGTAGAAGAGAAATACCGTCCAATCAAGAAGAAGCTGGAAGAAGATGTGATAGCGGCGGGATGGTTCGAGCCGAAAGTAGTCTACGGATATTTTCCAGCGCAAGGCGACGGCAATGACGTAGTAGTCTACGACCCCAGCTCGTGTAGGGACGGACGCATTCGTCCGTCCCAGCCGAGCGAAGCTCGGCCGCAGCCGCCAGCCACGGCTGGGCGGACGAATGCGTCCGCCCCTACGCATGCCAAAGAGCTCCTCCGCTTCACCTTCCCCCGCCAGAAGGAAGGCCGTCGCCTGTGCATCTCCGATTTCTTCGCCGCGCCGTCCTCGGAAAAGATGGATGTGATTGGCCTGTCGCTGGTGACGATCGGCCCGAAAGCCTCGGTCGAAACGCAGCGTCTATTCGAAGGCGGAGAATATACACGCTATCTGTATCTCCACGGCCTAAGCGTGGAGACGGCGGAGGCGCTGGCCGAATTCCATCATAAGAAGATGCGAGAAGAGTTAGGCATAGCGGCCGAGGACTCGCCACATATTCGTGATCTGTTTCATCAGAAGTATCGCGGTTCGCGCTATTCCTTCGGCTATCCCGCGTGCCCGAATCTGGAGGATCAGACAAAGCTGTTCGCGCTGCTAAAGCCGGAGGAGAACGTGGGCGTGCGGCTGACTTCGGGCTTCCTGCTGGAGCCGGAACAGAGTACCTCGGCGATTGTGGTGCATCATCCGGGGGCGAAGTATTTTGTGGTGTAGGACGTGTTAATCGCCGAGGCGCGGAGAGCGTCGAGACGGGTGCTGACATCCTTCGACTCCTTCACCGGGAAAGTTAGTGCGAGGGCGGTTACGAACTTTCTTCCACATACTCCGACTCTACGCGGGAAAGCGGGCGGGAGTGCATTCGAACGATCAGCAGTCCGACCAAGACTGCGCTGACCAACATGACGACGCGGATGTAGAGGCCGGCGTGAAAGGTTTGGTCGCCGGCTGCGGTTCGAAGCAGGCCTGAGAAGGCGCTGATGGTGCAGAATCCGAAATAGAATTTTTCCATCCATCCGCTGGAAATGACGAGCAGCCAGAAAAGAATGGCGGAGACGATCGCAAAGATTCCGCAGAGGATCCAGGTGCCGCGAGACACCGTGGACGCTACCCAGATGCCGGTGGAAGGCTGGGCGGCAACCATCTGCCTGACCGCAATCAGGAGGAACACTACGGAGTGCACCAATGCGACAATGGCGCGTTTGCGGTTGGTGAGAATGGAAAATCCGCCCATGTTAACCGTACTGTACTGGAAGCGGCGGGCATGAGACAGTGATCTGGGTCACACGAGACGACGGCTAGCACGAAATGATATCGCGTAGCACTATCCTGGCGACACTTTTATTTCTCGTTTCCGTCCAGAGCCATGCCGCCGACATTCGCGTTACTGGCCGGGTGATCGATCCTCAAGGCAGGCCGGTCCCTCGGGCCAGAATGCAGCTCACTCCAAGGCAACCTGGAACCACACACCAGACCGCCCAGACGACGACCGACGACGAAGGCCGTTTCGAATTTGAGGTGACCTCAGTTGGGGAATACCTGGTTAAAGCCAATGCCGACGGGTTCCAGCAGGTCACGAAGGCTCTGAGAATTAGTTCCGGTTCAGCGAGCTTGGACATCCACCTGGAGAAGATAACTTCTCGTGCTGAGTCCGTGATCGTCACGGCCAATATAGATGAGACCAGCTTGACTTCGCCTGACCCGGGCCAACGTATCATAGTGAGGGAAGAAGCGCTGGACGCAAACCCTGGACGTCCTGGAGCGCCGATCTCGATTCCGGGCCTTCCGATCGAAACCGCCTCGAGCGGTATAAAAGCGCCCCAATACTTCGCCCCAGGTGTAGCCGGAGACCATGGCGAGCCGATCGCACAGTACATTGCAGTCGGCAGCTACCTCGTGCCCAACAATCTATCGGCCAATGCCCACGGCAATGGCTATTCCGACCCGAACATATTTGTTCCAGAGGTTCTGGAAAGCGTTCAGGTCGATGGCGGAGCCTTCAACGTGCGGGAAGGGAATCACTCCGTCAATCTCGCGGCAACGTACGGCCTCCGTTCGCACCTCGATCCGTTTCTCACCGTCACAGGTGACTACCGCGACCTCGATGTGGTTGCGGGATGGAGCCCGTCGTTCGACTCCTTCCTCGCCTTTGAAGGCTCCTATGGCAACGGTTTTCTCGATCGGCTGGAGCACCGGCAGCAATACAAATTCAACGGTCAGCGCGTCTTTCTTGTCGGCGAGCACAAGCTGACCTTACTTGGGATTGGGTATTACGGTTTCTCCTACGTCCCGGGACTTGTCCCGATCTTTGCATTAAATCAATGGGACATTAATTACCCGAATCTCGGCGACACCATCGATCCCCGGCAAAAAGATCAGACGCACACCGCGCTCGTGGCCTTGAACGATGTCTGGCAACTTAGTGAAAGCCAGCAGCTCCAGCTCTCCGGCTTTTCTCGCACTTACAACATTTCCTTGTTCTCAAACTTTGGAAGCGATCTGGGCCTGATCCGGCAAAGTGAGTTTCGTACCGTAGCCGGTGGAAGCGCGAACTACGTGAATAGAGTGGCGGAGTATTTTTCCTTGCTGGGAGGGTTCGATTACGAGCGCGAAGCGCCGCGCCGCGCCGATCTTGACAGTTACGGGTTTCTCAATCGCAGCGACCCCGGTTACTACCCACCGTTCAAACCCGTGGACGGAAACAACATCACCATAGGATCGTTGACACCCTACATTGCCGCTGACGGAGCCCTGGCCCACTACTTTCGCTACTATCTCGGCTGGCGCCGCGATGAAATCAACGTCAATAACCAGGATCTTGTAATAACTCCTCAGTACCCAAACGATTCGTTTCAGAAATGGGTGGGCGTAAACTCACCCAAGGCGACCGTTTCTTTTCTTCCCAAGGAATCGTGGTACCTTCCCCTCATCTCGCTCAGCTTCGGGCAGGCTTTCTTTACAGAAGACCCGCGGACCGGCGTGGGACAGGGAACCGGCACAGGCACTTCGATCGCCCCGGGCAGTCCGGTGGCCACGACGCATTCCTACCAACTCGTCGCCAGCAAGACGGTACGCCACACGGATTTCAAGCTTACTCTCGGCCACGTCACCAGCAGCGCGGAGGTGGGAAAACTCGACCCCGACACCGGATTGCAGTTTGATTTGGGACCCAGCCGGCTTCGATTTATGACCATTGCAGTGCGGCACAACTTTAGCCAAGGTTCGCTGCTGGCAACTTTTTCCAAAGCAGATGCGCGGGTTCTCGGCTTTGGCGTCGTTGGGACCCCGCAGTATGTTCCCCCGCAGCCGACACCCGAAGCGCCCCGCACCATCTTCGATCTGCTGGGCACGGTGCAGAAACTTCCGTGGCATCTCGAAGCGCGCGGAGAGTTCGAATACGTCGGCGCCAAGCCGCTAGGCACCGGATGCGATCCCAACAACCCGAATGTGGAGTGTATAGGAACTGCTGTGAAGGAGTTTCGCGGGGCCGTGGTTCGGCCTTTCATGAATGCGCGCCTAACTGCTGGCGTGAATTTTCTTATCGCCAGCGGCTATACGGGGCAGTCCACGGAGAGTTTCTATCCGCAGACCGTCATACAAGAAGTGGTGGGAGTTCACCTCCCATCTTATGCCAGCGTGACCCTTACCTACAGGTTTGGGCGGACTGGCGCACCTTAGCAGGCTGCGGAAAAAGTACTTTCCGCGTCGCAGTCTCACCTCGGCGGCTAAAGCCGGCCCTGAAAACATGCCGGTTACCGCAGCGGTGAACCGCTGCGCCACCCAAAATCAAGTGCGAGATCGAGCTTTTCTGCAGCCTGCTAGTACTCATGCGGTGTGGACTTATGCCACGGACCTGCGGGACACTAAACCCGGGAGAGTTACAGAAAGTGACGCTATGAAAATCGACAAACTGCTCAAGCGCTACCGCATCGAACACGGAAAACACTTCAGCCTCAAGGATCACGACCCCGCGGACACGCACGGGCTGGGGTCCGAACTGAAGCCGCAGTCGAAGGAACTGCTAGCGGACGGCGTCAAAGAAATGAGCCGTCTGCAGGACATTCTCGCGGCGCAGGACCGTTGGGGCCTGCTGCTGATTATTCAGGCCATGGACGCGGCCGGGAAAGATGGAACGATCAAGCACGTCATGACGGGCGTGAATCCGCAGGGAGTGCAAGTGTGGTCATTCAAGACGCCCTCGGCGGAGGAACTGGACCACGGCTATCTGTGGCGCTGCATGAAATGCGTGCCAGGGCGTGGGCGGATCGGCATTTTCGACCGGTCGTATTACGAGGAGGTGTTGGTGGTGCGCCTCCATCCCCAGATGCTGGAAAGCCAGAAACTGCCGAAGCCGCTGGTCACGAAACATATCTGGCAGGAGCGCTTTGAAGACATCAATAATTTCGAGCGCTACCTTACACGGAACGGCATTGCGGTGGTTAAGTTCTTTCTGCATCTTTCCAAGAAAGAGCAGAAGCGCCGGTTCATGGAACGGCTCGACACGCCCGACAAGAATTGGAAGTTTTCTTCCGCCGATGTGAAGGAGCGCCAATTCTGGGACGCATATCAGGAAGCATATGAGGATATGATCCGGCACACCGCGAGTAAGCACGCGCCCTGGTACGTTGTGCCGGCGGATAACAAGTGGTTCACGCGATTGGTGGTCTCGCAGGCTGTGGTGGATGCGTTGAAGGGTATGAACTTGAAGTATCCGAAGGTGAGCGGCGCCGAGCGGGCTGCTCTGGCGCAAGCGCGCAAGCAACTCGAGAATGAGTGAGGCGTTGGACTTGCGGCTGTCGGCTCCCGTGCTTATTAGCCGGCCCGGTTCGGTACAATAGCGGCTGTGCCGGAAATCAAGGTTGACCGTGCTCAGACGCTGGCGAAGGTCGCCATGTTCTCTGGGCTCACTGAATCTGAGCTTGCTTTCCTGGCGCAGAAGGCTGTGCCTCGGCGCTTTTCTCCGGGCGAAACCGTGTTCAGCGAGGGCGAGCCTTGCGCGGGACTCTACGTGGTCGAGTCCGGACACATCCGCATCTTCAAGAGCTCGGCCAGCGGACGCGAACAGGTACTCAGCATCGACGGGCCAGGCAGTTCCGTCGCCGAGGTGCCGGTCTTCGATGGCGGGAACTACCCAGCCTCGGTGACGGCGGTCGACGACGCCACGTTGTTGTTTATCAGTAAGCAGCACTTTCGGGCGCTCTGCCTGGCTCATCCGCAAGTTGCGCTCAAAGTGCTGCGTGTGGTCGGCGCTCGGCTGCGACGGCTGGTGGGGATCATCGAGGAACTCTCATTTACCACGGTGCGGCACCGGCTGGCTTCCTTTCTCTTGCGCCTTGCCCGAACCGAAGGCAAGCGCACGGCTGACGGAGTGGAAGTCACCTTGCCGGTCAGCAACCAGGAATTGGCGTCGCAGATCGGGACGGTGCGCGAGCTGATTTCCCGGAATCTTTCCCGCTTCCAATCCGAGGGCCTGGTTAAGATCGATGGACGCAGCGTGATCATCCACGATCTGACGGCTCTGGAAGCCGAACTCCAATTGGACGAATAGCTCTTCCCGGGACTTTCCAACCGCTATCCAAGAGTTTGTGGTGGAAGTTGATTTCGATGGTCAGCCCCTAAAGAGGCGACTGATTTCGAAGAAGTTACGGCATCGCTAAAGCGATGCCCTGATACGAACCCCACTTCCACCAAAGGCTGCTAAGAGCGGTTTGATTCGCCGTGACAAAAGTCATCGGCACGCCGCCGCCGTTCCACTAACCTGAGAACATCAAGCGCGCCGCACTAAGAAAGAAGAAATGAATGGAGCGGCCGTGCCGAGGAGAATACTATGAGCGTGATCACTGAGAAAACCGTGCGGGAATTGGCCGTGGAAAACCCCGCTGCAACCCGGGTTTTTGAGAAGCTGGGCATCGACTATTGTTGCGGCGGCAACCAGTCCCTGGAACAAGCCTGCCGCGCGGCCAAGCTGCCGGTGGATCAGGTGCTGGATTCGCTCGAAGTGGCGCAACAGACAACGCGGGCCGCGCAGAATATCCTTGACTGGCAAGCGGAGCCGCTGGCCGATCTGACCGCCCACATCATCAGCACGCATCACAAGTCAACGCGCGAGGAGATTGCCCGCCTCGGCCCTCTGTTCGAGAAAGTGTGCTCGGTCCACGGCAAGAATCATCCCGAACTCCTGGATGCTCGCGCCAGCTTCGCCGGGCTGGCGCAGGAACTGACCAACCACATGATGAAAGAAGAGATGGTGTTGTTCCCTTACATCGTCAGGATGGAAGAAGCCGTTATTCAGAAAGAGCCCGTGCTGCCACCGCCCTTCGGCAGCGTGCAAAACCCGATCTCGATGATGGAACATGAACACGATTCCGCGGGCAACGCGTTGCGTGCTATGCGCCAAGCCAGCCGCGGTTACGCCACTCCGGACGACGCGTGCATCAGCTACCAGACGCTCTACAAGGCCTTGTCTGAATTCGAGGCCGACCTGCATCAGCACATTCACCTTGAAAACAACATCCTGTTCCCGCGAGCGATTGCGATGGAGCAAGCGTAGTAACCCACTCCAAACTGTGACCAACCTGTTGCTATATTGGGATGCACTTGTTTCCTTTTGACAGGAGGTCTGTGGTCGGGCAGAATAGCGAGTATCCGTAGGTGTCGGGAACACTTAATCCACAACTTTGAGAGGAAAGACTATGACGAAAACGATTGTAGTTGCGGTTCTTTCTGTGTGCCTGTCGTTTGCTGCCGGAGTCGCGGTCGCCGAAAAGGTTCATGACTGGCACGACCTGGAGGCGGCCCAGAAACACGTGCAAGAGGCAATCCATGAGATGGACAGGGCCCGCGCAGCCAACCATTACGATATGGCTGGGCATGGCGCGAAGGCGGAAGAGCATCTGCATGCGGCGGAGCACGAGCTGCACGAGGCGATCGAGGCGATGCGGGCACACTAAGAGCCGTCAGCCATCAGCCATCAGGTGGAGCTTTCCTGACGGCTGATTTCTGTTTGCGGTTGTAAGCAATAGGCGCGGGCCTGTTCCCGCGCTTTTTTGTTGTGCACGTCCTCCTATGGACACGGGAGTGTGAGGAGGGGCACCCTCCGGCGGGGAATGCGGAGGGTGCGTTACGGGCGGGCTGTATTCGCGAGAGCCGATCGGGGAGGTGCGCGGGCAAGAGTGCTCGCGCCACACCAGACTGATCAGGCCACTAGCGACAGGGGCATGTTGCTCAACTGGGAGGAGTCTGCGCTGCCGAGGGCGAACTGTTGCAGTTGTTGCTGCAGGGTAGCGTA
>JBEKFN010000190.1:0-8052 GCA_050013295.1 Terriglobales bacterium | reverse complement strand
CGAGGTGGTCGAAGTGGCGCGCAGCGTCACCGGACACCCCCTTCCCGTCGTCGAATCGCCGCGCCGCGCGGGTGATCCGGCGGTGTTAATTGCGAGCTCGAAGAAAATTCGGCGCGACCTAGGCTGGCACCCGAGGTTCCCGGATTTGAAGTCCATCGTGGAAAGCGCGTGGCAGTGGCATAGCACGCATCCTGACGGATACCCGGGGTGAAGATGACACCCCGTGAATTTGGCAACCCACAGCAGGCTCGGGTCCGGCATCCGGAACTCGAATCGCAGGAGCCATGCACATAGAGAGCTCCGTGAGTTGTAATACCATCTCGAAGAAAATAAATTCCAGGCCTCTGCTGCCAAAGGCGAAAGGGCTGCCACTGTGGCGCGCAACGAAAAGGCTGGCTACAACCGTTTCCTCCTACTGGTAGCGGGACTCGGCGGCTTGCTCTACGGCGTGGACGTCGGCATTATTGCGGGGGCTTTGCCTTATCTGGAGGCCACCTCCAGGTTGAATGCCGGCCAGCTTTCCATCGTCGTCGCTGCCGTGCTCCTCGGTAGTGTGATCTCAACCCTGTTTGCCGGCGCGCTGGCGGACTGGATGGGGCGCAAGCCTCTGATGCTGCTCAGCGGAGTCCTATTTGTCTTCAGCATTCCCATCATTGCGCTCTCCCATGGCTACGAGTCGTTGGTTCTTGGCCGCCTGTTGCAGGGCATCAGCGCCGGCCTCATCGGCGTCGTAGTCCCGCTGTATCTGGCGGAGTGCCTGGCGGCAACGAACCGCGGCAAGGGGACCGGCATATTCCAATGGCTGCTGACACTCGGTATTGTGACGGCGGCCATCGTGGGCATGTTCTTCAGCTTTCGCGTCGAAGAGGTGGCCAGGCTGGGCGATCCCGCGCGACTGTTCGCCTTCAAAGATACGGCGTGGCGCAGCATCTTCTGGGTTTCGCTGCCACCCGGCATTTTGTTCGTGATCGGCAGCCTGATGGTATCGGAGTCTCCGCGCTGGTTGTTTCGACGCGGCAAAAGGGATGCCGCTTATGCCGCGCTTCTTCGCTCGCGTACTGACGAGCAGGCGGACGTCGAGCTGGCGGAAATGGAACAAACGGCCGCCGCCGAGAAAGCGAAAACCTCAACCGGAGCCGAGGTCGTCGGAGCCAAGGTTGTCGGAGTGAAGGTCAAGGAATCGCTTCTGCGCCGCAAATATGTGATCCCCTTTGTCCTGGCCTGTGTCATTCTCGCTTGCAACCAAGCCACCGGCGTCAATTCCATCATTGGTTACAACACCAACATACTTCTCCAGGCCGGTCTTTCCGATGTACAGGCTCATTGGGGCTACGTTCTTTTCACCATCGTGAATTTTTTGACGACCATTGGCGCCGTGCTGCTGGTGGATCGCAAGGGGCGTAAGTTCCTGCTGTCTCTCGGCAGCGCTGGCATTATCGTGTCGCTAATCTGCACCGGCATGCTGTTTCGGCGAACGGAAAGACTGCGCGTGGATTCGCGGGATGCGGTTCAGTCCATACTTGATGCCGAAGTCGACGCCGGCCAGAAGGTCACGTTGCTGTACGACAAGAAGACTGCGGATGCGTTCCTCGCTGCAGAGGGAGATGCTGGCAAGGCGATCGGCAACCGACCGACATCGCTGGTCGTGATCTATTCGTACGGAGATTTCCGCGCCGCGACCAGGGTTGCGCGTTCCGACGACAAGTCCGCGAAGCCGATTGAAATCACGCGCGAAAGCTGCGTGCCCTCCAATAAAGTGGTCGCGTTTTTCTCGAACCCGTTCAGCAATCTAGAGGCCGCGCGCCAAGCGCCGCTAAAGATCGACAATGCGCTGATTACTCCCGTGCCGAGCGCTGACAATGGCAGGCTGGTGGCGATCAGTCTTTTTGTCTTTATGGCGTTTTTCGCGATCGGTCCCGGAGTCTGCGTGTGGCTGGCGCTTTCCGAGTTGATGCCGACCCGGATTCGCTCCAACGGCATGAGCATTGCCCTCTTGATTAATCAGGCAGTTTCAACGACCATTGCCGCCATGTTCCTGCCGACCGTCGGCAAGCATGGTTACTCAGCCATGTTTTTTGGCTTAGCCGCCTGCACCGTAATCTACTTCATCACGGCCGCGGTGTTCCTGCCGGAAACGAAAGGGAAGACGCTGGAAGAAATCGAAGCGCATTTTGAGGGAGCCGCCATGAAATCTGCTCTCTCAAAGACGTAGCGCATGCTCATTCAGCCTGGAGTTCTGTCAGATCCTGACACCCCAATCGGACGAGAAGTTCGCCGTTTTTGAAAAAATGTGATTGTGATCACACGCGTTTGTGACACCGAAATATTGCAAGTCTTCGAAGCCGCGCCTATAATCCGCCGAATCCCGCTAAAACAAGTTTCGGCGAATGCCCCAGAAACTTTGACCGTAAAGGAGCGATCAAATGAATACACGGCGTCGGATGTTCCTGCTTCTTGCTTTCGTCCTCACAGTCGCACTGCTGACCGGAAGCAGTTATGCGATCCCAGCTTTTTCGCGCCAGTACGGCACATCGTGCACCACCTGTCACATCGATTTTCCCAAGCTCAACGATTTTGGCAAAGCCTTCAAAGATGCCGGATTTAAGTTTCCGAAAGACGATGAAACCTTTATCAAGATCCCTCCGGTAATGCTGGGAGCGCCAGCGCAAAAAGATATATGGCCGCATACCGTGTTTCCCGGGACCATCCCAGGATTGCCGCCCATTGGCCTGCGGTTCAACCAGTTTTTCCAGTACACCAGCGCCAACGCCAACAACTTCCAGGCGAGTACTGGGACTTTTGTTCCGCGCACCGATTTTGAGCCGGGCTTCTTCAGCATCTTCATGGCAGGAAATTTTGGCAGCGATATCGCCTTCTGGGTGGATGACGATCTGAGTGTCGCGGGGGAGAACGCCAATGGCGGTCTCGGCGACGGCTATCTGCGCTTCGTCAACGTTGGACGTTTCTTCAAGCTGCCGACCGACGCGCTCACAGTGAGGGTGGGCCAGTTCGAACTGGACTTGCCGTTTACCCAAGCTCGGTCGATCAATATAAGTCCCTACGACATCTACACCGAAGCCAACATCAGCGTGCCCAACCAGTCCGGCCCACCGGGAGTGAACAACGTGCTCGCGATGCAGGATGCCGCCCATGGAATCGAATTCAGCGGAGGCCATCAGTACAAGGGCTACCACTATTCGCTGGCCATCGTGGACCAGAACACCAGCGGCACTATCGCGTCGCCGCTCAATGTGCCTTCGCCCACGGGGGGAGGCTCCGGCGGGGTTGGCTTCTTCTCCGATTCCAACTTCAAGGATCTCTACGCCAACTTCTCCTATCGCTTCAACCTGGAAAAGGACCCGGCGAGCCGCAACGACATCCAGGCGGCCGGCAAGAGCGGCCCGCGTGATCATACCTACCTGAGCCTGGGCGGCTTCTCCTTCTACGGAAGATCGGCACCGGTCATCTCGGGATCGAATCTAACCGCGCACGAGCCTTTCTATCGCGTCGGTGGTGATTTCAGCTTCAATTACCGCACCTTCAACCTGTTCGGCTTGTACATGTACGGTCACGACCAGGATCTGCTCTTCAACAACCCCACCGCCCCCACCGGATTTCTTCCTGGCCCCACCGTCAAGTTCAACGGCGGCTTCCTCGAGGCCGACTATCTCGTGCTGCCCTGGGTCATGACGATCATGCGTTACGACCGCGTCCAGTCCTCAGCGGATTTCCTGAACCAGCTTAACTCAGTGAATTATTTCGCGCCGGCGGGAAGCACGCGCAGCCGGTTCACACCGGGCGTGCAGTTCCTGATTCACGCCAACATCAAGACGTCGTTCGAGTACCAGTTCCGTCCGCAACAAGCCCTCACCTACAACTCAAATGGGCAGGCGGTGAACCCGTTCCGTACGAATACAGCCACCGGTGCGCTAGAATTCGTTTACTAGGAGGCTGCAAGAAAAACAAAGCGGGGGCGTAAAAGCACACAGGCGCTAAAGCGCGCTTACATTTTCAACGATTTACGGCACGACTAAACAGGCTGCGGAAAAACTAACGTTTCGTATCAGGGCATCGCTTTAGCGATGCCGTAAGTCCTTCGCAATCAGACGCCCCTTTAGGGGCTGGGGAGCGAGACTGTTTTCAACGAGTGATTTACAAAGGAAATGAGGAGACAAAAATGAAACGCACTTTAATGATAGTGATGGCAGTGCTAGCGATGATGAGCCTGGCAGCCAGCGCGGGCACGATTAGCGGAAAAGTCTCTGGCGTGAACGGCGAATCGGTGGTCTACGTCGACGCCATTGCCGGGAAGACTTTCCCGGCACCAACAGCGAAGCCGGTCATCGACCAGAAAGGCCTGGTGTTCATACCGCACATTGTCGTGGTGGAGCAGGGCACGACGGTCGAGTTCCTGAACAGCGACAAAGTCGCCCACAACGTGTTTTGGCCTTCGGTCGGCGGCAACAAAAAACTCACCCACAACCTGGGCACTTGGCCGCAGGGCGAGAAGCGTCCGTTCAAGTTTGATAATCCTGGGGCCGTGCCGCTGCTGTGCAATGTGCATCCGGAAATGTCAGGCTATATCGTGGTGTCGCCTACACCGTACTTCGCTAAAACGGATGCGTCAGGCGTCTACAAAATCGAGAATGTTCCCGACGGCAGCTACACCGTAACCGCGTGGCATGAAGGCGCCAAGAACCAGTCCAAGCCAGTCGCGGTGGCGGGCGACAGCAAAGCAGATTTCACACTGAGCAAATAGTTAAACAAATAGTTAAGCAATGGAGGGGACGGGCGTCTCGCCCGTCCCTCCGGGCGGGACCACCACTGGGGATTGCCATCTTGCTGAAGCGCTTCAAAGACAAAAAAGTGGACAGGGATTGGTTGAACACTAACTTCCCCTGCATGATGGCTTGTCCCGCCCATACGAACGCGGGCCGGTACGTCGCGCTCATTGCGGAAGGGCGATTTGAGGAAGCATACAAGTTTGCCCGCGATCCCAACCCGCTGGCGAGCATCTGCGGCCGTGTCTGTGCTCATCCCTGTGAAACTGCCTGTCGCCGTGGGGATATCGATCGGCCCATTGCAATACGAGCCCTCAAGCGCTTTCTGACGGAGCGGCACGGTTCTGAATCGAAGCGCCCTGTCGACGTCAATGCGGGACGCGGCCAGAACAAGCTGCCCTTCAAAGTCGCCGTGGTCGGCGGCGGCCCGGTGGGCTTATCCGCGGCGCATGACCTGGCTCTCATGGGCTACTCGGTCACGATTTTCGAAGCCGCTCCCGTAGCCGGAGGAATGCTTTACCTCGGCATTCCCGAATACCGCTTGCCTCGTGACGTGGTGGAAGCGCAAGTGCGAGAAATCCTCGCGACCGGCAACATCACTCTCAAGCTCAATCAGGCGGCCGGACGCGACTTCATGGTTTCCGACCTGCGCCACCAGGGCTTCGATGCGGTGCTGATCGCCGTGGGCGCGCATCGCAGCCGCGATCTCACCATCCCCGGCGTTGACCTCGACGGCGTTTACAAGGGCATCGATTTTCTGCTCAACGTGAATCTCGGGTATAAGTTCACCATCGGCAAGAAGGTCATTGTGATCGGTGGCGGCAACGTGGCCATGGATGTGGCGCGTTCGGCGGCTCGCGAAGTCGTCCGGCAGCATGTCGCCGGAGTAGAAGACCTCGAGCCTTCGCTGGAGAGTGTAAGCGCCGTGGCCACGAAAGAGATGGTGGACGTGTCACTCTCTGCCCTGCGCTTAGGCGCGCAGGAGGTGCATCTCGTCTGCCTGGAAAAACGTGAAGAGATGCCAGCGGCGCTGGAAGAGATTGAAGAGGCCGAAACGGAAGGCATCGTGATGCATCCCGGCCTGGGCCCCAAGCGCATGATCGGCAAAGACGGCAAAGTTGTGGCGCTCGAGACGCTGAAGACGAAATGGGTCTTCGATCAGAACAAGCGCTTCAATCCAGCCTTCTACGAGGGCAGTGAAACGCAACTGGGGTGCGACACCATCATCATGGCGGTCGGCCAGGCGCCGAACCTGGATTTTCTCAAACCCGAAGACGGCGTGGAACTGTCTCCCCGTGGGCTGATCGCGGTGAACCCGCGAACCCTGATGACCTCGGCGAACGGAATCTTTGGCGGTGGGGACTGCGTTTTCGGCCCGCGTCTGATCATCGATAGCGTGGCTGACGGCAAGCGCGCTGCCGTCGGCATTGATGAGTTCTTGCGTGGCCAGAGGCACCCGGATCCCATTGTCGAAGTCGAGATCTTTAAGCGCCACAGCATGCCGCTGGAGTTGTTGGACCTGGTTCGCCCGCCCATACCAATGCTGCCGCTAGAGCGCCGTACGGGAGTGACCGAAGTCGAGGTCGGCTATGACGCTGCGTCGGCGATGGAAGAAGCCCAGCGTTGCCTGCACTGCTGGGTAAACACGGTCTTCGAGGGCAGCCCCGAAGACGGGAGTATGTGCATTCTCTGCGGCGGTTGCGTCGATGTGTGCCCGGAAAACTGCCTGTCGCTCGTATCCCTCGATCACATCCAGTTCGAGCCCGAAGCCGTGCAGCAAATCCAAGAACACCAGCAATTGTTTGGGGTGGAGCTCGACGAAGTCGCGGCCGACGAACTCGGCATCGTGACCGGGTCAGCCATGCTGAAAGACGAAACCCGCTGTATTCGCTGCGGGCTCTGCGCCGCGCGCTGTCCCGTCAGCACCATCACCATGGAGTCATACAATCTCGTTTCCGCCGAGCCCACGGGATTGATGTCGGTGGAAGCTATCGATGGACCCTTCAGACCAAAATCGCCAGTTACGGCTGGAGGCCCGAAGTAAGCGTTAAAGGTAAGCGTTCGAGGTAAAGAATGGCCGAAGAAAAAAAGAATACGCCGGCGGAGCGTGGCGCGGAACCTGGCGCGAAACCAGGCAACGAGTTCGACCGCCGCGCTTTTTTCGTGAAGCTGGGATTGGGATCGCTGAGTATCGCCGCCGCCGGCACAGCCGCGTTTTCCTACCAGTTTCTCTCGCCCGATGTTTTGTACGAGCCTTCTCCCATCGTCAATGCCGGAAAGCCGGAAAATTATGCGGTGGATTCGGTGACGATGGACGTGAACTCAGGAATTTATCTCATCCATGCTCAAGAAGGTTTTTTTGCGCTGAGTGCCGTCTGTACCCACCTCGGCTGTCTGACCGCATGGAAACCAGAGTTGGGAATCATCGCGTGCCCTTGCCATGGCAGCAAGTTCACGCGCTACGGGGTCAAGATTGAAGGCCCGGCCCCCAAGCCGCTGCCCTGGCTACAGACCTCGATCAGCGATGAGGGTGATCTGATGGTGGACCGTTCCATCACCATTCGTCCCATGCAGTTTGTGAGGGTGTGAGCGTGGCGAAAACAATCACAGACTACTTCGAGGAGTTGCGCGGCACGCGGGTCTGGCGTTCGGTGTTCCGCAGCGGGACCGGATCCAGTACTCTGCACCGCGCCCTCGCGGTGCAGCAAAACGTATTCCTGCACCTTTTCTCGACCAAAGTGCGGACCCGGATGCTCAGCTTGAGCACCACCTGGTATCTGGGCACCCTGACCTTCGGGACATTTCTTATATTGGTAGCCACCGGCATTCCCCTGATGTTCTATTACCATCCTTCGGTGCCGCAGGCCTACGCCGACACGAAGGATCTGCAGTTTGTAGTTTCCTCCGGATTATTTCTACGCAACCTGCACCGCTGGTCCGCGCACGCCATGATCTTTCTGGTGTTCGCGCATATGTTCAAAGTCTTTTACCGCGGAGCCTACCGGCCGCCGCGCGAGTTCAATTGGGTCATTGGAGTCATCCTGCTGCTGATTACGCTCTTGCTCAGCTACACGGGCTATCTGTTGCCCTGGGATCAGTTGGCTTTTTGGGCGATCACGGTGGGTTCCAATATCGCATCGGCTGTCCCCGTGATGGGCAGCAAGGTTCATTTCCTCATGCTCGGCGGCAACATGGTGAACGCCAACGCTCTGCTGCGCTTTTACGTGCTGCACTGCATGATTCTGCCCCTGGTGGCGATCCTTTTTGTCGC
>JBEKFN010000189.1:0-8070 GCA_050013295.1 Terriglobales bacterium | reverse complement strand
CATTCAAAAACATTCCGGCGGAAAGAGCAGACGCGCCGCTGACGCCCTGAAATACTGTTGCGCTGTTGGAACTCGCAGAAAGGGTTCTCGTCCCAAATGGTCCTCCCGCAACCGTGAGCGTCAAACTCGACTCTGCCGTTCCCACCGAAGCAACTTCGGCTGTGAGCCCGCTGACTTTGCCGTTTCCAGAGTTCGTCGGGGAAGCGGACAGAGCAATCGGAGTGAGGTCGAAGGTCGGCGTCATAGAGAACCCTTCAAATGGAGGGGTCGTCCTGCAGGTGGGAAAAACCGCCGAACTGGACCCCTGCATATTCAGCAGCAATGCCATGCTGCTGCCCGTCACCGTTATTGGCGACGGCAGATTCACCGTCGGACCTTGATTGATGATTGAATAGTTCGAGAACCCGAGTCCGCCGCCTGGAACTTGCGCAATACAGACAAACACGGCGCTTCCCAGCGTGGCCGTGGCTGAAGTATAGATGTCTTGAGGAATGTTGAGGGTCGTCAACGGCTCGATCCCTCCATTCAAGTGCATAAACTCGGAGGGTTGCTGCGACGATGACAACGTAACCGTCTTCCCCGACTGGCTGGTCAGCGTCAATGTCTGAAATTCCACGGCAAACCGCGTAACTTGGTCGTTCCCCGTGCTCGCGAGCAATACCGTCACCGAGGTATTTCCGCTGAACTCCGGTGGAGTGGTTCGTTGGAACCGCAGCCGGTGGTTATTCCGATGCCGAATACCAGTGTAAGAGTGACCAGTGTAAGAGTGACCAGGAAAAAAGGAGACGACGCAGAGGGAGAGGGAAACCAGGCTGTTTTCATGGAATCCTCCAACGAACCAGTTTATACCTCGTATCCAAGCGAGCGTTATTTTTCGAAGGGAGCTTAATTCAGAACCTTTTGGCGCGAAACGTCCCACGGAGCATCTCCCACGTATTTTCCTAATCCCAACTTTCCTAATTCCAGTGATGTGAGTGCCACCAGATTTTCTGGATGTCGAAGAGGACACCGCGGCAGAGATACATTTGTCTATTTTCCTCGCCCATGCCAAAGCGCTGGTAGTGGTCGAAGGGCTCGACGTATCCCCAGTCGAGGTGGGGGCCATGTCGAGGTAATAAAGCTCGTCGCGAAAGTAGCCGTAGTGGCGGACGCTGGTGAAGAGGTGCAGAAGAAGTTTGGCGACGCAGAGCGTGACCAGGACGCCGGCGGCGAGGCGCGGCAAAGGCCTGGTCGAGTTCGCTTCGCAATAGGGCGGGTGAATGTCAGGGGCGGACGTGTCAGGGGCGGATGTGTAAGTTCCCCATACCGGCAAGTTCGTGCTCCTGGGAGTCAACATTAACAGGAGCTTCCGCGTTGCGGGCAGCCGAACTGGCCAGATCATTGGCCTCAGCGTTGTCCTCACGACGAACGTGGGCTATAGAGAAATCGAGCGACCGCGCCAATTTCCGGCAAATCCAATTCAGGGAATAGAGCCGCGGGCTGCGACAGCTGTACTCACCGCTCATTTGTCTAACCACCACTTCGGAATCTGAAAACACGTGAAGCGCATTGGCGTTAAGCCTCAGGGCACATTGCAGTGCCTCAAGCAGAGCAACGTACTCGGCCACATTATTGTCCTGGTGTCCGATCCATTTGGCGATTCTGATTGTACCGTCGGCGGAGCCGTCAATTATCACTCCAATACCAGACGGCCCGGGATTCCCGAGAGAGCCGCCATCGACGTAGGCCACGAGATCTGACATTGTGTGGTGCTGGTACCAACCATGCCTGACGTATCCTCCGGCGTCAAGATGCTTACCTGATTCCTGCGCACACTTAGTGTAGTTCCTGCTTCCGCCTTCGAGCACCTGTGCACGTTCCTGTGCAAAAATGGGAAAAAAATTAATCTCCTATTCATTAAACCACAACAATTCAATGGGTTGCGTTTCTGGGCCTTGATCCATCGCAGGCGGCCGATTGCACCAAAAAGGGGCATTGACAATTTTCCGGCAAATCTCTAATGTGGCTTCCGTCGACGGCTGAAAGGGTTGGCTTAATTAAACTTTTGCCAGTCCGAAGTAAGCTGAGTGATCAGCCGGGCGGGGTAACCCGGCAGGGCAGCCAGACCTGAAAAAACCGACGGCTCTGCGAGGGGCAGTTGGGGTTTGGGACCGCGAAAGCGGTGATCGCATCAAGGGCTGTGACGGTGCATGCCTCCACGCTGTTTAGCTCCCTCGCAGGAGCTGACGGCTAGAGCATAACCAATGTCACAGCCTTTACCTTTTTCCCGCGTTCTTATTGCCGCAAGGCTGGTCTCTTCTTGGTGTATCTTGTCTCAGCAATCTAGCAGGCTGCGGAAAACTCTGACTCGATCGGATTTGGGCAGGGCACGACTTCAGGCGTGCCGATAAGTCGTTGAAAAGGGTTTGCGCTTTAGCGCCCGAGGTGTGCTCTTTGCGGTCGCCATGAGTTTTTCCGCAATCTTCCAGGCTTTACGCCACACGCCGGCCGCTCACCAGGTTAATGACTAGTATCACCAGTGCAACCACGAGCAGCAGGTGAATCAGGCCGCCAGCCACGTGGAGGCTAAAGCCAAGAAGCCACAGAATCAGAAGCACAACGAAAATTGTCCAAAGCATGTTGATCTCCTTTTCTAATTCGCGGGTCGCAAAAAGCGAGCGTCCCAAAAACTCACTATCTTTTATCTTGTCGTGGCTGGCGCGAGCGACTTTCCACACTCCAGGCAAGACGACTTGGACCGCGATGTGATTAACCCACAAAACGGGCACATCCTCTGAGATGCGAAACCGCGAGCCGGTGGCGTAAACGACGCAAACAGCCTGGAGACGGATGCCTTGATTGTGGCAAGCTGTCTACGGGAACGATCGCGCAACCGACGAAAAGCGCGTTCCATCAGCGTTCCACCTTCATTCTTTCTCCACCTGCACGGATGGTTTCGTGCTGAGGCAATTGGCTGAAGAGCTCTTGAGGAAGATCTCCCTTTCCGCATCTCCGCCAAACTGACGATGACACGCCAGCGTTAGTTATTCTGTGCAAGATTGCTCACACCCAAGATTGCTCACACCTGGGAAAAGCGATGGCGCATGAGCGCTAGAGAAGGTCTCAGGTGCCAGGTCTCGGGTCTCAGGGAGAGCAATCCGGGGTTTCCTGAGAACTGAGACCTGCACCTCGCCTTCGGTGAGAGTGAGCAATGTAGACCAGTATCCTCCTGCCCGCTGTGCGACCATGACGCTTGAGACGAGCACTTCTTCTCTCTCTTTCAGGTTCTCTGAGCTAAGGCAGCCCATCTGAAGTCTTCTCCTCTTAGTTCCGCAGATCTGTTCCGCAGATCCCAAAGGACAATACATGAAAAAGATAATGTCGCTGCTGTTGATGAGTTTGATCGGTCTGGTTGGAACCCTCGCGTGGGCAGGCTCGGCGCGTGAAGACTCGGTCGACCGCATGCAAAAATCCGTGGATGTTCTCCAATCGATAATGGCGACTCCCGACAAAGGTATCCCTGAAGAAGTGTTGAACGTTTCAAAGTGCATCGTCATAGTGCCCAACTTGGTCAAAGGCGGCTTCATCTTTGGCGCCAAGCACGGACGCGGAGTGGCCTCCTGCCGCACGCCTGAAGGCTGGAGCGCTCCCGCATTCGTCTCGATTGGCGGTGGGAGTTGGGGATTGCAGATCGGGGTCGAAGACATTGACCTGGTTATGCTGGTCATGAACGACCGTGGCCTGCAACATCTGCTTTCCAGCAAGTTCGAACTCACCGGTGAAGGATCGGTGGCAGCAGGCCCGGTAGGCCGTCACACTTCCGCCGGAACTGACATATTGCTGAACACTGAAGTGTTAACATACTCGCGATCGAGGGGCGTGTTCGCCGGCTTGACGTTGGAAGGTGCGGTAGTGGAGCAGGATAACGACTCCACGCGCGCCATTTATGGTGAGCACATGATGTTCCGCAACATTCTCTCCGGCAGGGTGCCCACTCCCGCAAGCGGAGAGGCGTTTGTGGCCGCCGTGTCCGAAGCAGGCCACCAGGCCCACATCGCGGAAGCCAAATAACACAGGAAGGAAGTTGATTTCCGCTGACCGAGACCGCAGTACCGGTTTCGGTCAGTTTTGTCTCGTTCCGGAACGCTGCCGAAGTATGAAAATCAGCCTGCGGAGAACGCGCAGAGAGCTCCAATTCCCAAGGCTATGGCGCTGGCTCTAGCGCCTCCCATGGCCTGCACTGTTGCCCCGCGGCGAGAACTCCCCAAAACTTAAAAATGGGCCGCCAGCCAAGAAGCGGTGACTCTTCCTTGGCTATCGGCCCATTCGATCCGGACTAGGATCGGAGGTGATACTTACATCGTAGACCCTCCTGCTGGATTGTCAAGGATCAACTTCCGGCCCCCCAACGTCGTCTATCGTCTCAATTTGCGAATTCCGCGCCAAACGCTCTGCTATCATTGACACCTTCCTCGCCATAGTGTTAGCTTTATCTGTTTTTAAGCGGCTCTTCTTCTAGCGGAATCAGCCAGCAGGGCAAGGATTCGATCGTCGGTTCGATAATCAGTTCGATCATCACAAAATGGAACAGACACTCCGACAACTAGGCGAACTACTGCTCGGAGCCGTGCCCACCGCCATCCTGCTGGGAACGCTGTACATCCTCTACACTTTCCTCGTTCATCGGCCGCTGACTGCCGTGCTGGCCGAGCGCCGCAGCCGTACCCAGGGGGCCATGGAAAAAGCGCGCGCCGATATCGCCGCTGCTGAAGCCCGCACCGCCGACTACGAGCAACGCCTTCGCGAAGCGCGCCAGAAGATCTTCAAGAACCAGGAAGCCCGCCGCCAAGAGGCCACCCAGTCACGCAGCCAGGTGGTGAATCAAGCCCGCACTCGAGCCCAGGACCAGGTCAAGCAAGCCCGCGCCTTCATGGAAGAGGATAAGCGGGAAGCCATGTCGAAGCTGCAATCGGAGGCAGCCAGACTCGCAACCGACATCGTGCGCACCGTGCTGCGCCCCATGGCATCGCCCAGCCAGGTCGGTGGCCAATGAAAATGAAGCCAGAACTCGTGGAGGGAGAGCCCGTGTGGGGACGAGCGCCCTCGCCCGTCCAAGCCGAGCGCAGCTCGGCAGCTGCCGGTGGTCACAGCAAATCTGGATTCGCTGGTATGAAGCTGCCGGCCGTCCTCCGCCCGCTGCTCGCGCTCGCGCTCTTTGCATTCTTGTCGGCCGTTCCCTTACGATCTTTCGCCTACGCCCAGGAACAATCCGCCGCGCAGCCTTCCCAGCAAGCCCCCGCGGAGCCCACAAAAAAAGAGGCCCATCAGCCTGCCCCCGGCCAGAAGACGATCAGTGAAGACCTGGCCCATGAGACCCGCGAGGCTGAGGGGGAAGACCAGGAAGAGAATGCGAATCTAAAACACGCCGCGCCGGTCCGCTGGCTGGCGCGCAAGATCGGTCTGAGCGTGCATCAGGCGCATCTTCTGGCGCTCAGTCTGAACTTCGCCATCATTGTCGTCATCGTATTCTGGGCCGTGCGCAAGTTCGTTCCCGGCATGTTGCGCGACCGCAGCGCATCCATCCAGCAAGCTTTGCAAGAAGCGCGCACTGCCAGCCAGGATGCGAATCGCCGGTTAGCGGACATCGAAAATCGTCTGCGCCAGTTGGATGTCGAAATCGGACAGATGCAGGCCACTGCCGAAAAGGAAGCCCAAGCCGAGGACGTTCGCATCCAGAAAGCCGCCGAAGAAGATATTCGCAAGGTCGCGCTGGCCGCGGAACAGGAAATCGCCGCCGCCGCCAAGCAAGCCCGTCGCGAACTGACCACCCATACCGCTGGTCTGGCCATCGCCTTGGCCCGCAAGCAGATTAACGTCGATTCCAACACCGACCAGGTCCTGGTCCGTACCTTTGCCTCGAAGTTGGCCACGCGGTCTCCACATGACGACGACGGCGGAAAGGACGGCCAGTAACCTTGGCTTCCGTCGTCGGAACTTACGCCCGCGCCTTCGCCGATGTAGTGATGACGAAAAGCAACCTCCTCGATCCCGCGCGCATGCTGCAGGAATTGCACGGCATCGAGGCCCTGCTCAAGGAAAGCGACCCATTGCGCCGCGTCCTCGAAAACCCGTCCATTCCCGGCAACGCGAAGCGCGCCGTGCTCGACGCCATCACCCAGCGCCTGGGCACCACCAGGCAGGTAAGGAATTTTGTTGCGGTACTCATAGATAACAGAAGACTTCCGCTGTTCAGCGAAATCCTGAAGCAAGTAGAACAGGAGTTGGACGACCGCCAGGGCTTCGCGGAAGCGCAAGTGAGCAGCGCGCGCCAACTGAGCGACCCGGAGAAGCAAATGCTCGAAGTCGAGATCGCAAAGATGACCGGGAAAAAGGTCCGCGCGCGCTACGCACAGGATGCTTCGCTACTAGGCGGCGCCGTAGTGCAAGTGGGCAGCACCATCTACGATGGCTCAGTAAAAGGCCAGCTGGAACGGATAAGGGAGCAGTTAGTGGAAGGCTGACGGCTTCGAGCTACGAGCTGCGAGCACCCCGGTTCGCTCGAAGCTCGCAGCTCGAAGCCTGTAGAACTGAGATCTGATAGCTGACAGCTGATAGCTGACTTTATGGCACAAATCAAAGCAGACGAAATCACCCAATTAATCCGCGAGCAAATCGAGCACTACGAATCCAAGATCGCGGTCGACGAAGTTGGCACCGTCATCACCCTGGGTGACGGCATCGCCCGTGTCTACGGCCTCGACAAAGTCATGGCCGGCGAGTTGCTCAGCTTCTCGCACGGCGTCGCCGGAATCGCCATGAATCTCGAAGAAGATCAGGTGGGCGTGGTCATCCTCGGCGAATACACCGAGATCAAGGAAGGCGACGAGGTCAAGCGCACCGGCCGCATCATGAGCGTGCCCGTGGGCGACGCCCTGATCGGCCGCGTCGTGAACTCGCTCGGCGTTCCGATTGACGACAAGGGGCCGATCGCGACCGATAAATTCATTCCCCTCGAGCGCCTTGCTCCCGGCGTCATCGACCGCCAGCCCGTGCGCGAGCCCATGGCCACCGGATTGAAGGCCATAGACTCCATGATCCCCATCGGCCGCGGACAGCGCGAACTGATCATCGGTGATCGCCAGACGGGCAAGACCGCAGTTGCCCTCGACACCATCATCAACAACAAGGGCAACGATCTAATCTGCATCTATAACGCCGTTGGTCAGAAGCGCTCGTCAATTGCCCAGGTGGTCAAAATTCTCGAAGATGCCGGCGCCATGGAGTACACCATCGTGGTCGCGGCGTCGGCGTCAGAACCCGCTCCCATGCAGTACATCGCTCCCTACGCGGCCTGCGCCATGGGCGAGTTTTTCCGCGATACCGGACGCCACGCCCTCTGTATCTACGACGATCTCTCCAAGCACGCCGCCTCCTATCGCGAGATTTCGCTTCTGCTCCGCCGACCCCCCGGCCGCGAAGCCTATCCTGGAGATGTTTTCTATCTACACTCGCGTCTGTTAGAGCGCGCCGCCAAACTTAGCGACGCAAACGGCGGAGGTTCGCTAACCGCGCTCCCCGTCATTGAAACCCAGGCGGGCGACGTGTCGGCATACATTCCGACCAACGTGATTTCGATTACCGATGGCCAGATTTATCTCGAAACCGACTTGTTCAACCAGGGCGTACGCCCGGCTGTGAACGTAGGACTTTCCGTGAGCCGCGTAGGCGGCAGCGCGCAGATCAAGGCCATGCGCCAGGTAGCCGGAACCCTCAAGCTGGAATTAGCCCAGTACCGCGAACTAGCCGCCTTCGCTCAATTCGGCAGCGACCTCGACAAAGCCACGCAGGCGCAGCTCAATCGCGGGAAACGACTGGTTGAACTCCTGAAGCAGGGACAGTTCTCGCCCCTCCCCTTCTCGAAACAGATTCTAATCATCTTCGCCGGCACCAGCGGAGTGCTCGACGACGTGCCGGTCGAACAGGTGCGCGACTTCGAGAAAGATCTTTACAAGTACGTGGAAACGACAAGTCCAGGCCTGCTAAACACCATCATGGAAAAAAAGATTCTCGACGACAACCTGAAAGCGGATT
>JBEKFN010000188.1:0-8221 GCA_050013295.1 Terriglobales bacterium | reverse complement strand
TAGAAGGATTAAGTTGCTGACTGGTTTCCCTTCGGTGTTCGTCCGCTCGCCAGACTGCACGACTTGGAGCCCTTTGCTTTCCACAAACGATCCTTAAGACACTAGAGTCACAGCCGAAAACCGAAAACCTCTCCCAGACACGGGAAACAGGAACCCGGCTTATTCGCGCCATTCGGAAAACTATACTGTATTCCCCAAACACAACGCTTCGGTAGGGCATCCTACATTGGCTTTGCCGCTGCTACGCGCACGCATCGCGACGCACGAAACGTGACCCAGGCTTAAGCGATTCCGCTACTTCATAGGACGCCACGAAATCGGGCGTGCGAACGAACAAAAACCTTTCCATGTTTTCCATGTATGTAGGATACGCGACAGACCATCCAAATTCGCGCATGTAAGCTTCGCCCAGCTTTTTATGCATGCAATCTTCCGCCACGCTTTTCTGCTGCAATCAGGCAGTACGCCGCCGCGAAAGGAGCCGTTAATGGCGAACCAGAACGTTTCGCCCCCTGACCGCAAGTGGGTACTCGTTGAGGCGCAGCGACAGAGGCGGTCATGAGCCGGGAGTTGGTATGGATTGAGCAACCGCATTTTCGGGGTTTTGCTTGCTCCGAATGTGGCTGGCGGTTCAAGCCTTCTGGTACACCCACCGGCGCATCTCTAGATGAAATGATGCACAAGTTCGAGTTACAGCGCGACAAAGAGTTTACATCCCATGTTTGCGCCGATCACCCAAGAGCCCAGAGCGCGAGGAGCAAAAACACTGAATAATTCAAAATGCCAAGATTGGGAGAAGCTTTACCGCGCCGCACTCCTCGAGCTTGACCGGAGCAAGTTGCTGCAGCGGATCGAGGACGCAGAGGCTGCGATTCTCGAGCGATCGCGAAGTTTAAAGAAGTCGCCAGGCAACAACGAAAAAGAGCAGGGCGTTATCACTCGGGCACTGCACATCTTGAGCTTGCTGCGTCAGCCTGGGCAAAAGCAGTAGCCGCACGCGATTGCTGCTCGAAAGAGATCGGCTCGCACTATACGAAGAACGGACTCCAACTAACAGAAACTGCTGCGGTGGACTATCCCACAGGCCCTCGAAATCGGGCGTGCGAACGAACAAGACTTTCCATGTCTGTAGGATGCGCAACAGACCATGAAATTGGAATGTGATATTAGTGCAACGGGTGGAACTAATGGGTCCCCGGGCGGCGGCTAAGAAGAGACGCGATTTTGACCCCCATGCATTCCTCGCGACGATCGGCGAGGGCAGGAAATCTGTGCTTTTCGAGAGGAAACAAGGAATCTTTGCGCAAGGGGATGCCGCTGATGCAGTGTTTTATATCCAGACTGGCAAGGTGAAGCTCACCGTGGTCTCGAAGGCTGGCAAGGAAGCAACGATCGCCATATTAGGTGAAGGAGACTTTTTCGGCGAAGGTTCGCTTGCGGGCCAAGCGCTCCGCATGCACTCGGCAACCGCAATGACGGATTGCGTCGTTCTGCGAATCGACAAGCTGGCCCTGATGGAAGCGCTTCATCGAGAACACGAATTTTCCGACCTGTTCGTGGCCTATTTGTTGTCGCGCAACATCCGTTACGAAGAAGATCTGGTTGATCAGCTTTTCAATTCGAGCGAAAAGAGGCTGGCCCGGATCCTTTTGCTGCTCGCTCATTTCGGCAAGGAAGGCAAACCCGAAAGTGTAGTTCCCAAGATGAGTCAGGAGACCCTCGCAGAGATGATAGGCACAACCCGGTCGCGAGTCAGCTTTTTCATGAACCGGTTCAGGAAGTTGGGATTTATTCACTACAACGGCGGGCTGCAAGTTCACAGCTCGCTGCTCCATGTTGTCCTGCACGACTAGCGTGACATGGTTTATCGAGGCTGGGGATGTTCTATTCCATTTGGTTACTTGCCGCAGCGCTGGCCGGTTGGGCGGGTGGCAAGATCGCAGGGGACGACGGATTCGGAACAGGTGCCGACATTCTCCTCGGACTCACGGGCGCTTTCGTGGTTCGTTGGTCTCTAGAGAACATCGGCATTTCCCTGAAGGATGTGTACCTGCTTCTGTTCTCGATCTGGGGTGCAGCCGTATTGCCAGCTGCTGTGAGGCTTGGGATCAGACGCCACAATCGGTCAAAAGCGCGGTCCCGACTCCGAAGCGATTAGCCCATGATGCTCGCATCCAGCTCCCATCATGACCGTCGGATCTGCTATCTGTTGGTTCTCCTGAGAATCCACAGCCCAGACTGTGAACATTGCAATGCTCGCGAAACGTCCGCGGATGAGATGCGAAAGCGGCTGGAAGAGTTGAGTTGGCGGACGAAGCCGCGTTCGCTCAAGAATGACGACCATGGAGAGGTGGTGGAAGAGCCCGATTCTAAGCTGCCGAAGTTGTAGCAAGTCCGCTGCGGGACACCGACGGAGAGAGTTTTCTCCTTTTTGTTCGGGTAATTGTCGAAATCAGGCGCGGCTGTTGAAAAGGGAACCAAAGCAGATTTCATCGAATTCCAGCGTCTGCGGCGAACCAACATTCAATAACTTACGAACGAACTTCGTTGTTGAAATTCTCCGAAAAGAGCTTTTCAACACCCACAGGCGATTGCACCAACTGGGAATTTCAGGTCTTGAGAGTGGTCGAGCAGGTGTGGTCTATCGCGATCCGCCCGCGATCGAGGGCACCAGCAGTACCTCGTCGCCGTCCTGGAACGAATACGACGCGCCACCCAGGAAGCGAATGTCCTCCTCATTCACATAAATATTCAGGAACCGCCGCGTCTCCCCAGCTTCATCCCGCAGATGGGGCTTTAAGTCGGGGAACTGCCGGTCGAGCTCCGAGAACAGCTCACTGAGATTGGCCGCCGAGCAGACAACGCGCGGCGTCCCGGTCGCTAGCCGCCGCAAAGCTGTGGGAATTTGAACGGTGATGCTCATGAAAAAAACCTCCCGGGCCAGAAGCCCGAATGAAAATGCGATAGGCGTTAATCGTTAGTCGTTGGTCGTCGGTCGTTAGTCGTTAGCGAGCCCGATTCACGTGAAGACCGCCAGCGTTTGCGAACCGCGAACGACCAAAGACTGGCGACTAACGACTGGCGTCTAACGCCCAGCGACCACAGCCTCCGATGCCGTCTCTTCGAAGGCCGCCGGCAAATTCGCCGACTTGGTTGCCAGGTAGGCTTCGAACTCGACTAGCTTCGGTGCGATCGGCGCTTCCTCCTCGTACGCGTTCGCCAGCACGTCAGTGGTTTTGAGGCCGTTGCCGGTGATGCAGAGCACGGTGGTTTCATCCGGGAGGATTCGATCCTGATGAATCAGCTTGCGCGCTGTGCCCACGGTGACGCCGCCCGCGGTCTCGGTGAAGATGCCCTCGCTCTCCGCCAGCAACTGGATGGCAGTGACAACTTCGGGATCGGAAATGTCTTCCGACCATCCACCGCTTTGGGTGATGGCCTTGACCGCGTAATGTCCATCGGCCGGATTGCCGATGGCCAGCGACCGCGCAATCGTTTTGGGACGCTGCGGTGCGATCTCGTTGCTGTACTGCTTGATCGCGGTGGAAATCGGCGAGCAGCCAGTCGCTTGCGCGCCAAAAAACTTCACCAGTTTGGGATCGACCAGTTTCAAAAGAATCAGTTCATCGAACGCCTTCTTGATTTTCGTGATCAGCGATCCGCCCGCCATCGGCACCACGATGTTATCGGGCAATCGCCAGCCCAGTTGCTCGGCGATCTCGTAGCCTACCGTCTTCGAGCCTTCGGCGTAATAGGGACGAAGATTGACGTTCACGAATCCCCAGCGATGTTCTTCGGCGATCTGCGAGCACAGGCGATTGACATGGTCGTAGCTGCCGTTGATGCGCACCACCTCCGCGCCAAACACCTGTGTACCTAGAATCTTCGCGGGCTCGAGATCCGAAGGAATAAAAATCCATGCCTTCAAACCTTCGCGAGCCGCTTGCGCCGCCAGCGAATTCGCCAGATTGCCGGTCGACGAGCAAGCCACGGTATCGAACCCGAAGCTGCGCGCATTCGCCAGCGCGACCGCAACCACGCGATCTTTGAAGCTCAAGGTGGGCAGGCAGACCGCATCATTCTTGACGAAGAGCTGGCGGGATCCGATCTCTTCGCCGAGCCGCGGAGCGCTCACGAGCGGCGTGTATCCCACCGGAAGCGACGGCTGAAATGTGGCCGGCAACGGCAGCAGTTCGCGATAGCGCCACATGTTCGGCGCGCGCGAGGCGAACAGTTCGCGCGAAAGGCGCGAGCGGAGCGAATCGTAATCATAGGTGATCTCGAGCGGCGAGAAACAATCTTCGCAGTAACTGCGGGGCTGGTTGCCCCAGGTTTTGCCGCATTCGCGGCAGCGGAGCTGGTAGGTGCTCGTCTCCATTTTGCAACTTCTTTCCGTGACTGCGGGACGAGCCGGGGAAAATTCCCCATTTACGGCAAAACCCCTTTTCCGGATTGGAAAAGAGGTTCGGGATACGCGAACAACAAATCGCTTTCACCCCGAATCTCATGGTCCCCGTTGCCGGGCGAGAGTTGGCACCTGACGGTCGAGATTTATGATCCCGATCCGGTTGCCGTGGCGTCCTAGGGCTCGTCCCTCAGCCACTCTGCATGAAATTCCCATTTGCTCAAAAATGAGCAAACTTGGGATCAGATAGTACAACCGACAAATTGGTCTGTCAAGCGGATTTTCAACCGCCCAAAAGGGGGTAAACCGCGGAGAATTCATTATTTCGCCTTTGAGCGGCAAGACTTCAGCAGCCGCTCCCGTGTCACGCCGGCTTTAGGCGGAGCCGAGCTTCGATCGTTTGCAGCAATGCGGTGCCGGCTTCACCGGCATCGCGGGTAGAAAACTCGCTGCCCAGTTCGATCACTGGAAGTCTGGCACACGCGTCCTGGAAGGATTGGGGCGAGGCCGCGGACGCGGTCCTGTCGGGGCCTACCAGCAGGAGATCAAAAGGCGTGACGCGCATCAAGAGAAGAGCGTCGCTTACGCGGCAAGTGCTCTGGGCGTCGTATCCGGCACGGCGCAGCAGTTCGCGCAAGTAGGCGAGCACGTCGACATTGGAGTCGAGGCACAGAATCCTGCGGCCGGTGAGGGCAGGCGCCTCGGCAGAGACTCCGGGGCGGTAGAAGGCGGCGACCGCCTTCTCCTCCGATTCGTGGGCGTCGAACACCGTCGTCAGGCGCGTCATATCCAAAACTTTGCGCACCGGTTCCGGCACGTCGCAGAGCTTCAGGTCTCCGCGGGCCTGGCGAGTGCTGGCGAGGACGCGGACCATGGCGCCGAGGCCGCTGCTGTCAATGAATCCCACCTGGCCCAGATTGAGGACGATGGAGCTGCGGGTATGCAGCAACCAGGCAACATGCGCCAGCAGGGATTCGCTGGCCTGACCGGCAACAATCCTTCCGTTGCAGCGCACTATGGTGACGCGTCCAACCTCGCGAGTGTCGAGCGAAAGGGACACTGGGCCTCCGATGGGGCTGGGATCAAGCCTGCGAAATCGCTACATTATATGCCTGAGGGGGGCGAGGTCTGGGACCAAGGTCCGATTTCGGAATCGTCCCGCATAAATCGTCCCACATAAAGAGATATTAGTATTGTGGCTGGGAGCCAATCTCGGTACAGTGAATCATTGGTCGTGGAATCAAGGGTGGTGGAATCAAGGGTCGTGGAAGCAATGGGCGTACCTCATCCCAATCTCAGCGACGAAGTGAATCGGAATATCGTCCAGTCCGAAATCGAGGGAGGCGTGTTCCTTGAAGGTCTGCCGCGAAACACCGTGCTGCAGATTCGGACGCAACACCACTTCTACACGGCACTACTTCTGGGTGAGGGTTCGGCGCTGATCTCAGGACATCCGCAATACTGTCCCGAACCAGTTCAGGTGACCATAGCCGGCTCGACCTGGGGCGGTTCCATGCTCAAGATGCGCTTCATCGGTCGGGGTATGCACCTGGAGTTTCATCACCCGGCATACAGCACACCGATTGTCACGTCTCCTATTCAGGAAATCCACGAGCCGGTTGGGTCGGTTAGGGACGATGTGAGGGTCGCGAGCTGACGCAAGCGTTGCCTGCTGTTGTTTCTGTACAGCCAGAGCAAACGGAAGTCGGCAGAAACCGAAGACGGGCGCTCCGCACACACTTCAGCGGCTGTACTGATTCCGCTTCTTGTCCTCGTGCCGCTCGATCCCGAGGCGGATCAGGCGGTCAATCAGCTCGGGATACGATACGCCCGATGCCGCCCACATCTTCGGATACATGCTGATCGCGGTGAAGCCTGGCATGGTGTTGATCTCGTTGACGAAAATCTTGCGCGATTTGGGCTCCATAAGAAAATCGACGCGCGCCAGGCCCGTGCAATCGACCGCTTGAAACGCCGCGATCGCGAGCCTCTGCACCGTTTTCATTTCCGCTTTCGTGAGCTTCGCGGGGATCACCGCTTCAGAGCCTTCGACCAGATACTTTGCGTCGTAGTCATAGAATTCTTTACACGGAACGATTTCTCCCGCAACCGACGCTTTGGGATCGTCGTTGCCGAGCACCGCGCATTCGATCTCAAGCGCCTTATTCTTTTTTCCGCCGACGCCTTCCTCAATCACGATCTTGCGATCGAACTTTGCGGCTTCCGCGACGGCCGGACCGAGTTCCTTGCGATCGTGCGCCTTCGAGATTCCCACCGACGACCCCAGGTTCGCCGGCTTCACGAACACGGGGTACTTCAGCTTGCTCTCGATCAGCTTCTGCATTTTTTTCGGCACTTCCTTCGACTCGGGCTCGAATTGGCTGCGCAACACGGTCACGTGCTTCACGATAGGCAATCCAGCCGCGCGGAACAAAGACTTCATGATGTCTTTATCCATGCCCGCGGAAGAGCCGAGCACACCGGCGCCGACGTACGCAATGTCGGCCAGTTCGAGCAAACCCTGAATCGTCCCATCTTCTCCGAAGGTTCCGTGCAGCACGGGGAAGATGATATCGACGTTAATGGCGCGGTCGGAGGCACGACGGAGCGTCGCAGCATCGGTCTTGGCGTCGGTCTGGAACGGCGCGATCCCAGCTTCGCGCCGCGACGGTTCCGGAGGAAACACCACCGACTCGCCGGTGGCCAGCACAGCCGCCCCCGGAGTCGCTTCCGGATCGCCCGCCCGCAAGTGCTTCTCCGGCGTGGGGAGGACACTGGCCTGCTTTTCGCCCCGCAACAGTCTCTCGGCATGTTCTGCGGTGAGCCAGCGGCCGTCTTTCGTAATGCCGATGGGAACCACATCGTATTTCGTCTTATCGATTGCATTCAGAACGGACGCCGCCGACAGCAACGACACTTCATGCTCGCCGCTGCGTCCGCCAAAAAGGATGCCAACCCGAAGCTTTGCCATATCATTTCGTTCCCAGGCAACTAGTCCTTCGCCAGCCAGTCCATCGCCTCTTCCCGCGTCTTGAAGGTCACAATCTCGCGCTGGGAAAAATTCTGGAAGTTTTCCATGAACGCGTGCGGGATGCTCTCCGTGCCGACCCACGCCGTTTTCTTCACAAATGGCCGGTCGAGCGTTAGCACTTCTTTAAGCTTGGTAGCAACCGTGTGATCCACTGTGGCGCCGGTGTAGTCGGCGAGCGTGACCAGCGACTCGCGCGCGTGCTTCGCCACCGTGATCCGCACATGCTCAAGCAGAAGTTGCATCTCATGTGCATTGGCGTGCGAAAAGTCCAGCAGCAGAATCTGCTTGCCCTGATGCTTGATGAACTGGATACGATCATCCATTTCGGACTCCGAATGGTTGTTACCCTAACAGCGACTCCACGACACTGTAAGCCTCACTCAGCGCCGCGTCCAGCGCGGCTGCGTCTTTTCCGCCCGCCTCGGCCAAATCCGGACGCCCGCCGCCTTTGCCGCCGACTTTCTGCGCCACCGGGCCGATAATCTTCCCCGCCTGAATGCGGCTGGTGAGGTCTTTGGTTACGCCGACGATCAGCGAGACGTTGCCATTCGAGGCCGAGCCCAGCACGACTACGGCGGAGCCAAGCTTGTCGCGAAGCTGATCGACCAGCGTGCGCATCTGAGCGCGCTCCAGATTGTCTACGCGGTGGGTCAGAACTTTGACGCCGCGAACTTCTTTGACTTTGTCGCTGATGTTGGCCGTGCTCGACGATGCCGACTTCATCCGCGCCTGATCGAGTTCGCGCGCCAGGCGCTTGATTTCGGCGTCTTTCTTTTCGAGTTCTA
>JBEKFN010000187.1:0-8223 GCA_050013295.1 Terriglobales bacterium | reverse complement strand
TTGGAGAGCCCGCTCGCCATCCATTACAAGGGAATCGCGATCACTCCCGGCGGATTCCTGGCGGGTGAATCCGTGTATCGCAGTCGGGCGACAGGCGGGGATGCGACTGCCTTTAACAGTATTTTCATGCCTGGCAGCGGCGCGAACCGGGTTTCTGAATTCTTTGGTTCCGGCCGCCAGTCGCAAATCACGATGCGAGCCGATGGCAAGATCGGCGACATGAAACTCACCGGCTATTATGAAGCTGACTTTCTTGCGGCTGGCACTACTTCAAACAATAACCAGACGAACAGTTACGCCCTGCGTCAACGGCAGGCCTGGGGCCAGGTTGCGTTTGACAATGGCTGGTCCTTCGTTGCCGGTCAGATGTGGACTTTGTTGACGGAAAACAGGAAGGGCATCGACAACCTAAGCACAGCCAGGCCGATGACCATCGACCCGAATTATAATGTCGGCTTCAGTTTTGCGCGGCAGTACGGCGCCCGCGTGGTCAAAAACTTCAATAATCGTTTCTGGCTGGCAGCGGCGTTGGAAAATCCTCAGACTACCTTCACGGCAACCAATGCTAATAACAATTTCGCCTTGGGCAGTGACGGTGTGGGCGCCGGACTCTACAATCCCGGCATCACTGCTTGCAGCACCACCACCGTCAACAACCCCACGCCCGGCGGCAACCCCATCTCCACCACCACCTGTACCAACGCATCCAACTATTCCTTCAACGCCATGCCTGACATTATCGTCAAGGCGGCCGCTGAACCCGGTTTCGGCCATTATGAAGTGTTCGGTATCTTCAGCAGGTTCCGCGACCGCGTTTATCCCTGCGAGGTACCGTCGCAGGATCCGGCACTGTGCGGTACTACCAGTTCGGTGACAGGCGCTTACAACTACTCCAGGAACGCGGGTGGAGTGGGAGGGAATGCCCGCTTCAGCGTGGCCAACAAGCACGTGGACTTCGGGCTTCACGCCCTTTATGGGAACGGCATAGGCCGCTACAGCGCGTCCGGTCTGCCCGATGCCACCGTCGATCCCTTTGGCAAGCTGGTTCCGCTGCGCAGCTATCAGGGTCTGGCCACACTGGAATTTCACTATCCCAAGCTCGATGTGTATTTCAATGGCGGCGAGGACTATTCGGGACGCCGCTATCAAACTGACACCCTTGGTACCGGCAAGGTGGTGGGGTATGGCGCCCCAAGCTACGCTGACGGGGGCTGCTACACCGAAACTTTGCCTTCGTCGTCGAGCCCCGGCGGTTACAATTTTGGAAGTCTCGGCAGCTGCAGTGGCCAGACTCAAAGCGTAATCGAAGGCACGTTCGGATTCTGGATCAAACCCTACAACGGGCCCAAGGGCAGACTTCAGTTCGGGCCGCAGTATTCCTACCTAAGCCGAAACGCGTGGACGGGCGCCGGCTCTACGGCGGGCACCTTCGTTGCTCCACACGCAATCGACAACGTGATCTATACGTCGTTCCGCTACTACTTGCCGTAATTTTGTGCGCAACCCTCGCCCTCGGAATTCTCTCCTTTGCTCCGGGGGCGAGGGACTGTTTTCAAAAGCCGGGAACGGCCTCCATCGCTCTCGAACTTGAGAATGTTTGGTTCTTCGAACTGCAATTGGATGCACACTCGCCCTGGCTGTGAATTGGCAGCCCTGTCCGTAAGTTGCTAAAAGCACGAGCTGTAGTCGATGCTTCCGCCGCCTGGCGGAATGGAACGGCAGATGCTATCTCGGTAATATTGATAAAGTCTATTAATACAATAGACTTTATATAATTACTGACCGAGGGTCGCGAGTTGCGACCTCCGATTGCGAAGAGTTTTCTCCGATGTGCTGTTCGACTGAAACTAAGAAGAAACTGAAACTAAGAAGAAGAGGACTGCATTCATGAAGGCAATCAAGCACCTATTTCTCGCTATCCTGACGCTGGCGGCACTGGCAAGCGGCGCTTGGGCACAAGCCTCGGACTCTGCCGCACCGGAGAAGCACAAGCCCGTAGCAGCGGAGCCCGCGCAGCCGGCGATAACAGCTGCCGACATTCAGGCGTTGAAAGACGGCCTGGCCGCACAGCAGCAGCAAATCCAGCAACTCACGCAGCAATTGCAGCAGATGCAGCAGAGCTCGCAGCAGGCGCAGACCGCCGCGGCCGACGCTGCCAACAAGGCCACTGCCGCTCAAACCCAAGTCAGCCAAGAGCAGCAGACGGTGAATGCGCTGAAGAGCGATCTGGCCGATCTCAAGACTGTGAACGACGCTGCGCCGAATAACGCGGTATTGAAAAACGCTGTGTTGACGCTACAGGACTCACCGCAGACATCCGGCGGCGAGCCAACGCAAGTGTTCAACACACAGATGGAGAGCCCGATAACGATCCGTTTCCGGGGTATCAACATTACGCCGGGCGGATATGCCGCTGCCGAATTTGTGCGGCGATCACGTGCATTGGGCGCGGACCTGCCCACGCCCTTTAGCTCCCTGACCATGCCGGGCGCTTCCCAGACCCAGCTGTCGGAGTTTTTCGGCTCGGGCCGGCAGTCTAAAGCCACCGTCTTTGTTGACGGCCGGGTGAAGAACGTGGATCTTTCCAGCTACGTCTCCGGCGATTTCCTCTCTGCCGGGGTCACCTCCACCTCGACCCAAACCAACGGCTACACCTTCCGTCTCCGCCAGGCGTGGGCGCAGGCCAAGTTCGCTAATGGCTGGAGTTTCCTCGGCGGCCAAGCGTGGAGCCTGGTGACCGAGGATGCGAAGGGAATTGCCCCCGACGACGACATGGGCAAAACCAACGATGCCCGGCCCAAGACGATCGACCCGTCCTATAACGTCGGCTTCGATTTCGCGCGTCAGTACGGAATTCGGCTGACCAAGAGCTTCGGCGGCAAGGTTGCGGTTGCATTTGCGCTGGAGAATCCTCAAGCCACGCTGACTACACACGGCAACGCGAGTAATTACCTGCTGGGCGAGTCGGGCGCAAGCAATAGTTACAACACCGGTGCGACTTACTCCTTTAATCCCTCACCCGATATCATCGCCAAGGTCGCATTCGATCCGGGCTTTGGCCACTACGAGATTTTCGGCCTGGTCGATCGCTTCACCGACCGTGTCTTCCCCTGCGTCGAATTTGTTTCCGGCTCGGCCTTGTGCACTGCCAAAGGCGCCACTGCCGCGACGGGAGCCTTCAACGCTTCGAAAGAAGGCGGAGGCTTCGGCGCGAGCGCACGCTGGACCTTTGCCAAGCGCGTCACTTTTGGTTTGAAAGGTTTCGGCGGCAGCGGAGTCGGACGTTACGCCCCCGGAGGGCTTTCGGATACCTCGATTAACCCCGATGGCACCCTTCACCTGATCAAGAATTTGCACGGATTAGGCACGCTCGAGTTCAAGACCAAGAAGCTCATGGTCTACAGCTACGGTGGAGTCGAATACGCCGCCCGCTCGTTTGCGCTCGATCCCTTGGCGAACAAAGGCGCAGGAGCCAATGTTGGCTACGGCGCGCCGACGTTCAACAACAGCGGCTGCTTCACCGAAGTCGCGCCCGGCTCTGGCGGGTTCAGCCCGGGCGGCACGGGCACGTGCACCGGCGACACGCGTGCTTTGATCGAGGGAACCCTCGGATTCTGGTACAAGTTTTACTCGGGCCCAAGGGGTACGTTCCAGTATGGCACGCAGTACTCCTACGTGACGCGGAACACCTGGTCGGGTGCTGGAGGCTTGCCGTCGGGCAGCGCTGGTCTGCAGCCCAACGGGCTCGACAGCATGGTCTTCACTTCGTTCCGCTACTACTTGCCGTAAGACGGCGAATCATCTACACCTTCGAATCGCACTCTCCGTGCGGTTCGGGGTCTCAACCACAGGGCGCCGGATGCAAACCGGCGCCTTTTTCCCGCCAGCTTTGACCTACGAACTCCGAGCCGTGAGCTGCAAACAAACCCCAACCCTCTGCCTGCTCGCAGCTCGAAGCGATCTTGGTATACTATTTTAGGTCGGGTCGCCCCACCAAGTTACCTCCCGGACGGCAATCGACGTTCCACTTTGACGACATGGTTGGACAAACTCCAAGCCATCGCGCGCCCCTTTTTAACCGCGAAGCATCGTGGCTGAAGTTTAATTGGCGCGTCCTCGAAGAAGCCGGAGATCTCCGTAATCCGCTGCTCGAACGCGTGAAGTTTCTCGCCATTACCGCCAACAATTTGGATGAATTCTTCGAGGTCCGGGTCGGCGGCCTGTTGCAACAACTCGAAGACGGCCACAACTCTACCACTGCCGACGGGCTCACCATGGTGGAGGAGCGCGAACTGATCAAAGACGCAACTCACGAGTTCGTCGAAGAACAATATTCCTGCTGGAACGAGCGCCTGCGGCCCGAACTGACGGCGCAGGGAATTCGCGTCCTCGGCATCGACGAACTGGATAACGCGGCATTGGCGTTCGTGGACGACTACTGCGAGCGCGAACTTGATCCGTTGCTCACTCCGGTCACGGTGGACCCGGCGCATCCCTTTCCTCGTGTGATCAACAAAGCGCTGTGCGTGGCGCTGTTGCTGCGTCGCCGCCGCCGCTCTTCGCTCACTTATACCGGAGTCGTGACCGTTCCCCGTGCGCTGCCGCGATTGGTCCGTCTGCCGTCCCAAGGGACCATCGATTTCATTTTTCTTGCCGACCTGGTCGTCCACCATGCCGTGCGCATGTATCAGGGCTACGACATCGTTTCTTCCGCCGCCTTCCGCGTCACCCGCAACAGCAACCTCTACCTGCAGGAAGAAGAATCGCGCAGTCTGCTGGAATCGGTACGCGCCGAATTGCACAACCGCCGCCGGGGAGACGCGGTGCGCATGGAGATCGAGTCCGAGGCCGACCCGGAGATTATCGAGCGCCTGGGCACGGTGTTTGAACTTGACCGCTGGCAGATTTTCCCGGTCAACGGTCCGGTGAATCTTTCCCGCCTGTTCAATATCTACGACGGAGCCGCACGGCCGGATTTGAAGTTCCGCCCCTATGTCCCGCGGGAATTGCGACTGACCGCGAAGTCCCACGATCTCTTTGAAGAGGTGCGGCGCCACGACATTTTGCTGCACCACCCCTACGACTCTTACGACGCGGTTCTATCCTTCATCCAATCGGCCGCCGAAGACGAGCGCGTCCTCTCCATCAAACAGACTCTTTACCGCACCAGCGAGCATTCCCTGATTGTTCCTTCTCTCATGGCCGCTGCGGAACACAAGGAAGTCACCGCCGTGGTGGAATTGAAAGCGCGCTTCGATGAAGCCTCCAACATCCGCTGGGCGCGCGATATGGAAGATGCCGGCGTACAGGTCTTCCACGGCTTGGTCGGTCTGAAGACGCACTGCAAACTTTGTCTGCTCGTACGGCGCGATCCCGACGGCGTAACCCGCCAGTACGCGCATTTGGGCACTGGCAACTATAACGCGACCACAGCCCGAGTCTATACCGACCTCAGCCTGCTCACCGCCGACCCGGAGATTACCAGGTCGGTGCACGATGTCTTCAGTTTTCTGACCGCCTACGCCGAGCACCCCAGCTACGGGACGTTGCTGGTAGCGCCTCTGGACTTGGCCGACAAGTGCATGAAGCTGATTGAACGGGAGGCTGAGCATGCCCGCCTGGGGCGTCCGGCGCGCATTATCGCCAAGATGAACGCCCTTCTCGACGTGAATGTTGTCCGCGCTCTGTATGGCGCTTCCCAGGCCGGAGTAGACATTGAGTTGCTCGTGCGTGGCATGTGCGCGCTGCGGCCTGGGATTCGTGGCCTCAGCGACCGCATCCGCGTGCGCAGCATTGTGGGCCGGTTCCTGGAGCACAGCCGCATTTTTTATTTCGAGAACGGCGGCGAGCCTGAAGTCTACGTCGGCAGCGCCGATTGGATGAACCGCAATCTGCACGAGCGCGTCGAAGTCCTGTTCCCGCTGAAAAACCCGCTGCTGCGCGACCGCGTGGTGCATGAGATTCTGGCCGCATACCTAGCCGATAATGTGAAATCGAGATTTCTGCAAAGCGACGGCCGTTATTTGCGTCCCTGGCAATCGCCGCGCGGACGAAGCAAGCGACCTCCGCGCGGACCTGCCGCTTTCAGTTCCCAGGATTTTCTAGTCGGTCTGGCGGAAGGCACGAAGACGCCAGAGGAGATTCCGGCTGCTGTTCCGCGGCAATCTTCTCGAGCACGGACAGCGCTCGGCCGAGCCGTGATCGGAAAGGAATAATCACTCCGAAATGTTTCTCTATTTTTTGCGCCACGCCAGTGCCGGACAACCGTTGAGCAGCGCGAAGAAGGACGAAAAGCGCGGCCTCGATAAAGACGGCATCGAGCAGTGCGGATACATCGGCCGCGCCCTGGCCGCCCTGGGCGTACAGGTAGAAATCATCGTCTCCAGCCCGTTAAAGCGATCCACGCAAACCGCGGCTTTGGTGGGCAACGAAATGGGGCACGAAGGCAAACTGGTGATCGAGAACGCGCTCGGTCCGCAGGCCGGCTTCTCGGATTTTCAGAAGATGCTGGCAAAATACGCCCGCCAGGATTCCATGATGCTGGTGGGACATAACCCGAATCTGCAGGAATTTCTCGGACGCGTCATCAGCGACACTGGATGCGAAGCCGTGGTTGAGCTGAAGAAGGGCGCCGTGGCCAAAGTCGAAATGCGGCGCAATTCCGGATCGCTGAGCTGGTGCATCACGCCCCGCATCCTGCGCGCGCTTCACGCCGCGGCTACAGAAAGCTCGCGCCCGAAAACTTCGCGGAAGTAGGATCGATCCTTCTCAATCGACCACACCTCCAGGTCGACGCTTGCCTTTCCCCGTGGAGTCAGTTTCAATGAGACCCTGCCGCTCCGCGCCGCGACTCCAACTTTACCCACCGATTGATTCCTCCCCAAATTCAGAGCGCGCGCCAGCCGGAGCAGCACCGACGCTTTCTTCACATTCTCCTGCTCCTCGGGGCTCAAGGTACTCATCGGACCCTCTCCCGGTGTGGGGCGCGACTTTCCCAGGTAACGCGCGATCGAGCCAATGATCCGCCGTTGCTGCGGCGTGTAACCCAGAATTTCCGAGTTCGCGATGATGTAATAAGTATGGCGGTGATGTCCGTTGCGGTTCACGTAGTCGCCCACTTCGTAGAGCATGGCCGCAGCCGAAAGCCATTCGCGATACTCCGCCGGCAGCTGGTGCACCGACTTCAACGAGGAAAATAGCAGTAATGCCGCGTCGCGCACATGCAAAGCATGATGCAGGTCGACCCGGTAATGTTCCACCGCCCGCTTGATCGACTCCCAGCGTTCCGATTCAATGGCGCGGCCCGATCTCGTGCTGCGATCGTAGTCCGCCGCCATCTGCGCCAGGATGCCGTCGCGCAGCCCCAGCGCGGAGTAGCGAAAGCCGGGAAGATGGCAGCGCTCCAGCAACTCCGCGTATGCCATTGCGCCGGCACAAATGATTTCAGCGCGCCGCGGCCCGATCCCGGGAACCTTCCGCCGCTGCTCCAACGGCAACTGCGAAATTTGTTTGGCGATGCGGCGTATCATCTCGCGTGTAGCGTAAGTCGCAGGCCGGCGCTTCCTGGGACGCGCCAGGTGGCTGGCGACGCCCACCAGTGCGGCGGCTGTGCCCGAGGTGGCGATCACTGCGCCCACACGCGCCGACTTGATTCGATCTTGAATGCGCGCAATCTCCCGCGCCGCAAATCCCTGGAGCCGTTTCAGTTCGCTCTTGCGCGGCGGGTCGTGCTGAAGAAATTCGCCGGTCAGGCGCACGGCTCCGAGCGGCAAGCTCACCGTATCCCGGATTTGTCCCCCGCGGGAAAGCGTGAGCTCGCAGCTTCCCCCGCCCAGGTCCATCAGCAGAACGCTGTGGGCGCCCACGCGGCCAGCGGAGATCATGCCCAGATGAATGAGGCGGGCCTCTTCCAGTCCGGAAATGATTTCGATCGTCCAGCCCGTCGTCGAGCGTACCCACTCCAGAAATATGCGTGAATTGCGGGCATCGCGCAGCGCCGCCGTTGCCACCACCTTTACCGAATCCGTCCCGCATTCCTGTATGGCGCGATTGAAGCGCCGCAACACGCGCACCGTTTCCGACATCGCCTCCGGCGAAAGCAGTCCGCCACTGAAGACGCCTTCCCCCAATCGAGTAACTTCGCGGTCTTCGTGGATTTCCTTCAGCCGCCCGGCTTGCAGTCGGGAAATTTTCAGACGGACAGAATTCGATCCGATGTCGACG
>JBEKFN010000186.1:0-8253 GCA_050013295.1 Terriglobales bacterium | reverse complement strand
GGCGGAGACCAGTTCCAAATCAGGTTCGGTATCAAAGAGGGCCCGGAATCCCACAAACCGCAGAGGATCGCTTTCTACTACGGCGACGCGTATCAATGGCTTTCTAGCGACGGCAGCTTTCATTTAGGTTCCCTGTTAGGATTGCATCCTGTTCAAGATTGCCTGAATCGGGCAATAATTGGAACGATTGACGAGCGAGACAAATTACGGGGGTAACCCCCAAGATCAGGCATCAGAGGAGGGTTTTGCGGTGAAGCGAAGGCGGATGCAGCGGTATTTTGCAGGGATTCTGGGGGTGGGCTTGATAGTTGCGGGGGTGGGGTTGGCGCAGGCGCAAGCGTCAGCGCAAACGTCAGCTCAAACGTCGGCGCAACCTTCAACCACGTATCAGCCGAAGTTTTCGGGCGATCCGGCGCGCTCGGATTCGGAAGCGCAGGCGCTCGGCTACATGCGGGTGGTGCTCCGGGCGGAGCACGCTTACAAGAAACGGCATGACAAGTATACGGGGTCGCTGGAGGCGCTGGCGGGCACAGGGTCGTTCACCAAGCGGATGGCGCACACCACCATTCGGGGGGATTATACGGTCAGCTTCCGTCCCCACCACGACGGTTTCGTGCTGACCATGACGCCCAAGCAGATGGACAGCGAACACCGCTCGTTCTATGCGGAAGAAGATGGCGTAATTCATGCGGACGATCAAAAGCCCGCGGACGTGGATTCTCCGAAAGTGCAGTGAAAAGTGCAGTGATCGGGCGGCGATAGGCTTGCGCTAGGACAGCCGCCTCCCGGTTGTCCGGAGAGCGGCTGTCCGGGCAACTACTCGGTCCGCTTGATTGGGATGTCCTTCCCATCGGTGTGCAGAATCATCGCAGTGACGTGGCCGTGGCTGTCGGACGCGGCTCGGTTCCGCAGCCGTTCGCGGACGCGCTTGCGACGGATCGAACTCCGTTTGCTATTCTGATGCGTGCTCAAAATCCACCGAAGGGCTTGGGGGCTGGCGCTAGGGTCGGCAGTCCTGCAGGTTGTGATCTTTCCGCTGCCGGGGATGTATGGGCTGTCTTGGATTGCGGTCGCGCCGCTGCTGGTCGCGATCTTGCGGGCGCGCGTTCCGGAGACTCTGCAATTTGATGGGAAGGCGCGCTTGCTGCCCGCCACGCCGTGGCAAGGGTTCGTACTGGGCTACGGGTGCGGGATTCTGTGGTTTGCCGGGACGTGCTACTGGATCTTCGACACCATGCATCGCTATGGCGGGCTGCCGATTCCGGCCGCCGTGCTGGCGCTGATCCTGTTTTGCCTGTATGTCGGGCTTTATCACGGAATGTTCGGGCTGCTCCTGGCCTTAGTTGCGGGATCAAACAGCTTTAGATTGGGCGAGTCTCGATCAGACAAGTCTGGATTAAAAGTCGCCGCGTCGGGAGCGTCGCTGCGGCGGGCGCTGGTGGCGGCTCCGTTTCTTTGGGTTGCGGTGGAACTGGCCCGGACGCGGATTACCGCCTTCCCCTGGGAGCTTCTGGGATACTCGCAGACCGCGAATTTTGCGCTCACACGGATTGCCACACTCACCGGCGTTTATGGGCTCTCGTTTGAAATCCTGCTCGTGAACAGCGTGTTCGCGGCCGCGTTTCTGGTTGCGAAGGAGCAGCGGAAACGGCTCCTGGTGGCGGCGTGCGTGGCGACGGCGATCCTGCAGGCGGGGCAATTGGTGGCGCCTCCTCCGGTTGCGGCCGACCACACTGCGCTCTTGGTGCAGCCGAATATTCCGATCCTGGAAGGCGCGGTGTGGACGAAGGAATTTTTTCAGGACACGCTGCGGGACTTGACCGCCGTGAGTTTGCATCCCCCAGGAGGAAGACCCGCTAAACAACAGGCAGGCGGGTCCCCTGACATGTTTGTCGCGTCCTATAACTTGATTGTGTGGCCCGAGTCGCCTTCGCCGTTTTACACGAACGATCCTTTATTCCGAGATGCCGTGAGCGCGCTGGCGCGGCAGTCGGGCACCTGGGTGGTGGCGGGCTCGATTGGAATTACACCGGCCATGCACAGTGGCGGAGAAAGCTCGGAGATTTTCAACTCCGCCGCCCTGGTCAGTCCGCAGGGTGAGTGGCTTGGACGTTACGACAAAGTGCATCTCGTGCCCTTCGGTGAATATTTGCCGTTTCCGCGGCTGTTTGCCTTTGCCGGAGGCCTGACCAAAGAAGTGGGAGAATTTCAGCGCGGCGCGTCGCGCACGCCACTGCAGGCCGGAGACGAGCGGTTCGGAACGTTTATCTGCTATGAATCGATCTTTCCCGACGAAGTGCGCCAGGGACCGCTCGAGGGCGCGCAGGTTTTGTTGAACATTTCGAATGACGGCTGGTACGGCGATAGCGGCGCCTGGAAGCAGCACCTGCAGCAGACCGAAATGCGGGCCATCGAAAATGACCGGTGGCTGCTGGCGGCGACGAATACGGGGATGACGGCATCGATCGATCCTTACGGACGGATCGTGGCGGCAACTCCGCGGAAAGTTCGCACCGCGCTGGCGGCGCCTTATGCGCTGATTTCGAGTACCACCTTTTACACCCGGCACGGCGATTGGTTCGCATATCTGTGTGCGATAATTTCAGGAGGCGCGCTGCTGGCGCGTTTTGTGTCTGGTCGTTAGTCGATGGTCGTTTGTCGTTAGCAAGAGCTCGCGAACGACTAACGACGAGCGACTAACGACTAGCTGAATAAGACATGCCCGGTGATACGCAATGCTAGATGAACTGGAACAGCAATACACTTCTCTCAAGACCAAGGTTCACGACCTGCGGGAGTATCTTTGACGCCGGCAAGCTGCGCCAGCAATTCGCGGAAATCGAAAAGCAGGCGTCGGATCCCAATCTGTGGTCGAATCCTGAAATATCTCAGCGCGTGATGCGGGAACGGAAGCGCCTGGAGAGCCTGTTGTCGCTGGAAGGCGACCTGGCGCGCCGGACCGACGACATCGCCACCTATTTCGATCTGGCCGGCGAAGGTGAGAACGTTGCCGCCGACTTGCAACGCGACTTGGACTCTCTGCGCGAATTGGTGGATCGCGTCGAAACCGAGACGCTGCTTTCGGGCGAGAACGACGGGCTGAATGCGATCATGACCATTCATCCCGGAGCGGGCGGCACCGAGTCGCAGGACTGGGCGGAGATGCTGCTGCGCATGTATCTGCGCTGGGCCGAGCGGCAGGGATTCAAAACGGAGATGTACGACTACCAGCCCGGAGAAGAAGCCGGAATCAAGTCCGCGACATTTTCGGTGATCGGCCAGTATGCGTTCGGTTATTTGACCAGCGAGATTGGGGTGCACCGACTGGTGCGGATTTCGCCCTTCGATCAGGCGAAGCGGCGGCATACGTCGTTTGCCAGCGTCTACGTTTCGCCCGAGATTGACGACAGCATAGAGGTCGTCATTAAACCCGAGGACATTCGGATAGACACTTACCGTTCGAGCGGCAAGGGTGGACAGCACGTCAATACAACCGATTCGGCGGTGCGGATCACGCACATCCCGACGGGCCTGGTAGCCAATTGCCAGAATGAACGCTCGCAGCATAAGAACAAGGAGAAGGCGATGAGCATGCTGCGCTCCAAACTCTACGAATTCGAGCTGGAGAAAAAGCGCGAGGTCACGAAAAAGATCGAGGATTCGAAACTGGACATTGACTTCGGGTCTCAGATTCGTTCCTATGTGCTGCAACCTTACCGGATGATCAAGGATCACCGCACGAAACTGGAGATCGGCGACGTGGATCGTGTGCTGGATGGCGATCTGCGGCCGTTGATGCAGGCTTATCTGCGCATGCGGCGGGGCGAAAAAAAAGCTTAGGGACATCCCAGTTTGTGATATTGGACACGATGTGTCTGGACCACAGGACACAAGGTAAACAGTGAGAAGCGCTGATTTCACGGTTTGTCGTCGTGTGGAGACGGGGCTCTGCCCCGTCTAAGCGGGGCAAAGCCCCGCTTCCACACTTTTTATGAAAGCTAGAAAAAAGATTTCGCTAAAACCGCCGCATCTTGGACCCCGCTTGCAGCGTGCCTTCCGCTATGCCGCGGAGAAGCACGACGGACAGACGCGGAAGCAAACGGCGGTGCCTTATCTTTCTCACCTGATGGCGGTGGCTTCGCTGGTGCTGGAAGCCGGCGGTGACGAAGACATGACGATCGCGGCGTTTCTGCATGATGTGGTTGAAGATTGCGGCGGCATGCCGAGGCTGCGGGAAGTCCGCAAGCAGTTTGGTGCGCGGGTGGCGAAGATGGTGGAGGGCTGTACGGATTCGTTCGGCGAGCCGAAGCCGGAGTGGGTGGAACGGAAGAAAAGCTATCTGCGCGAAGTGAAGCATGCCGACGTCAATACGCGGCTGGTTTCGGCGTCCGACAAGCTGCACAACGTGCGCACGATTCTGGCGGATTACCGGCAACACGGGGAAGCCATCTGGACGCGGTTCACGGGAAAAAAGGAAGGCACGCTCTGGTACTATCGCGCCTTGAGCGACGAATACCAGCGGCGAAGTCCGAACCGCATCACGCGCGAACTGGAGATTGCAGTCGCCGAATTGGAGCGGGCGGTGGGGAAGAAAGCGCGGGCCAGAGATGGAAGACCGGCGAAGAAGAAATCTGCAGCCAATTCCGGGAGATGAACGATGCCGCGAATGCTTGATCTGATCCGCAATTCGCAGCTGCCGTCGAACCTGATGCAATCGGCGGCGCGCGGCGCCCTCGGGGTGCCACCTGGGGAGACGATTGAGATCCTGGTTTATCTGGCGGTCCATCACAAATTATTTGGTGAGCAGGCGCGTCTAACGCTGGCCGGTTGGGACGAAAAAGCCAGCCTGGCCGCGGCTGCCGATCCCCAGACCAGCCCTGAGGTGCTGGAATATTTTCTTTCTCTGGAGAATCTGAGGGCTTCTCTGCTGCCGGCACTGGCGGAGAATCCGACGGTCGGCGAAGAATCTCTGGCGGGGATGGCAGTGGCAGGGGCGCGCTCGGCCGTAGACGCTTTGTTGACGAGCCCGCGAGTAATGAACTCTCTGCGCCTGTTGCAGGCGTTGCAGACGAATGCCCACCTGCGTGCAAATGAACTCGGCGAGATTGCCAAAAAGCTGGCTGTTTTGGAGACCAGACGGGCAGAAGATCGGGACGCAACCGAAATGAGCGTTCCGGACGACGTTATCGAGAGTACGGTCACAAAGTATCTGGAAGCGAACGCGGCGGAACTGGCGGCCGAAAAGGACAAACCGTTCCAGCCCATGCCTTTCCGGCCCTTAGGAATGGCGCACGGAAACGCGGGCGGCGAGGCGGCGGGTGAGGTTGCGCCGCAGGCCGCTCCTGCCACGGGCAGTGCCAGTGCTGACGCGGCAGTTGGGAGATCGGCGACGGCGGCAACGGGAAAGTCCCCCGGACCCGCAATCGCTGCCCAGGGCAAGAGGCAACCAATCCCCGTTCATGAGGAAAGGCGCGACAGCGCGCTGCAGAAGATTTCCAAGCTCGACATCAAGAGCCGGATCGCGCTGGCGATGCGCGGCAGCAAGGAGGACCGGGCGATCCTGATTCGCGATTCTACGAAGCTGGTAGCGGTGGCGGTGCTGGAGTCGCCCAAAGTTTCGGAGGGCGAGGTGGAAGCTTTTGCCACGCAGAAAAATGTGCTGGAGGCGGTGCTGCGCACGATTCCGATGAAGCGGAAGTTTGTGAAGAATTACGGCATCATGCGGAATCTGGTCTTCAATCCGCGCACGCCGCTCGATGTCTCGCTGACATTGATGAAAAACCTGCTGGTTCATGACCTGAAGAATCTAGCGGGGAATAAAGAGGTCGCGGACACGATTCGCAAGCTGGCGATGCGCTTGTATGCTCAGAAGATGGAAAAAAGAAGGAGTTAGCAGCGGTTGAAGCAATCCGATCCTATTTACGAACTGTTATCACGGGCGAAGACGATCGCCGTGGTGGGATTGTCGGACAGTCCGCTGCGGCCGAGTCACGGCGTTGCTCGGTACATGCAGGCGGCTGGATACAAGATTATCCCGGTGAATCCGCGGATTGCGGAGGCGCTCGGAGAAAAGTCGTATGCGTCATTGCTCGAAATGCCGCTCGAAGTGGCGAAAAAAATCGATCTGGTGGATGTGTTCCGGCGGCCAGAGTTCGCGGATGAGATCGTGGAGCAGGCGATCCAGTTGAAGATTGCGGCGATCTGGCTGCAGGAAGGCGTGATCGACGAACGCGCGGCGGAGAAGGCGCGAAAGGCCGGAATGTTTGTGGTGATGGATCGGTGCGTTTTGAAAGAGCACCGGGCGAGATTTGGGTAGTTGCCGGTGGTGAAAGTGAGATTCCCGCTCTGCAACTCTCCATTCAACTCTCTATTCGCCAGACTTTGTCATTCCAACCCCATTCCCCTTTCTTCATCCTTAAATTTATCCAGATCCTTAAATTTATCCGGGACACTTTCATGAAGACATTGCGGCTCTTGATCCCGTTCTTTGCGGTTGCGCTTGCAATCGCAGCCGCCCAGCCCAGGTTCGAGCGGGCTCCTGCTCTGACGCTGCCTTTGCGCGAAGGGTGGGCGCTGCAGTCTTCCGCGAAGGTAAGGGCAACGGGTGAAGCGATCTCCAGCGCGTCGTTCCAAACCGGGGACTGGATCCAGGCCGAGGTTCCGACGACGGTGGTGGCAGTGCAAGTAAAGAACGGGCTGCTGCCGGATCCTTTCTACGCCATGAATCTGCGGCAATACCCGGGCGTCAGCTATCCCATCGGCTTCAACTTTTCCAATATTCCGATGCCGCCCGGCAGTCCCTATGCGGCTTCGTGGTGGTATCGAAAGGAGTTCACGCTGCCCTCTGTGTACGCTGGGAAAACGGTGTGGCTGAACTTCCGGGGCATCAACTACCGCGCCAACATTTTTCTCAACGGAAAGCAGCTCGCCAATGCGAAGGAAATCGCCGGCGCATGGCGGACCTACGAGTTCAACGTTACGGCCGCCGTCAAGCCCGGAACGAATGTGCTCGCGGTGCAGGTGTGGGCGCCGACGGAGAACAGCCTGGCGATCACTTTCGTGGACTGGAATCCCTCGCCGCCGGACAAGAACATGGGGCTGTGGCGCGAGGTGTATTTGACGACGAGTGGACCGGTCGCGCTGCGGCACGCGGCGGTGCTCTCGCGAGTGGATTCGCTCGCCGGCGATGCAAATACCAGTGCCGCCCACTTGACGGTGACGGCGCTGGTGAAAAATGCCAGCGATCAGCCGGTCAAAGGGACGCTCCAAGGCAGAATCGAAAACACCGAATTCGCGCAAGCGGTGGAACTCGGGGCGGGAGAGTCGAAAGACGTGGTCTTCTCGCCGGCTCAATATCCGCAGCTCAACCTGAGCAATCCGCGGCTATGGTGGCCGGCGCAGATGGGGACGCCGAACCTGTACGAACTGAATCTTGAGTTTGTCGTAAATCGCGTGGTAAATAGCGTGGCAAATAGCGAGGCGAGCGGCGGGGACAGCGGCGAGATTTCTGACGTGTCCCATACGAAGTTCGGCATTCGCGAGATTACATCCGAAGTCGCCGAGCAGGCGCCGGGTCGCTTCAAACGCCTGTTCAAGGTCAATGGCAAGAACATCCTGATTCGCGGCGGCGGCTGGACGCCCGACATGATGCTGCGCCAGACCCCGGAGCGGCTTGCCGACGAGTTCCGCTACGTGCGCGACCTGGGACTGAATACGATCCGGCTGGAGGGCAAACTCGAGACCGAAGAATTTTTTGAAATGGCCGACCAGCAGGGCATCCTGGTGATGGCCGGATGGTGCTGCTGCGATTTCTGGGAGCGCTGGGGGAGCTGGAAAGATGAAGACTACGACATTGCGAAGTCTTCTTTGCGCGACCAGATCTACCGGCTGAGAGGCCATCCCAGCCTGATGGCGTGGCTGAATGGCAGCGACAGTCCTCCTCCACCGGCCGTGGAAGAAATGTATCTGAAGATTGAAACGGAGCTGCGGTGGCCGAATCCGGTGGTGTCTTCGGCGACGGCGAAGACGAGCACGGTGACCGGCGCAACCGGCGTGAAGATGAGCGGGCCTTATGAATATGTGGCGCCTTCTTACTGGGAAGCGGATGCACATCGTCAGGTGGAAGAGCAAACCTGCAATGCTGGCGGATGTGGCGGGGCTTACGGCTTCAACACAGAAACCAGCATGGGAGCGGCGGTTCCGCCGATGGAGAGCGTCGAGCGCATGGTTCCCAAAGATCGTCTTTGGACGGTG
>JBEKFN010000185.1:0-8254 GCA_050013295.1 Terriglobales bacterium | reverse complement strand
CGCTGACATGCTGGAGACATCGCCCGCGGGGGCGATAGTCTCGGCGAAGTCAATCACCAGCCCGATTTTTTTGCCGTCGGCGATGCGCAGCCGCAGATAGTTGTCGAGCAGGTTCAGCACCGCATCTGGATTGCGCGGCAGCCCGCCTTGCGAGTAACTGGTGCCGTGAAAGCTGTCGTAGCCTTCGAGTGCACGGCGGAAGTCGGCTTGACTGTCGGCTGAGCCGAAGTTCAGCCCGCCACGGTCGTAGTGCAGAACCACGTCGCGCTGGCCGAAGAGCGCGCCGGAGAGAAACTCATCCAGCGGAACGAAGTTTGTGGTTTCCTGAGTGCGCAGCGGGACCAGGTCGCGCACATTTCCGTAGAGCACAAACAGAGCGAACGAACGGGAGTAGTATTTTTCGGAGAGTTCGCGCGCCCACGCGGGAAGCCCATCCAGATACTTTCCTAACGTTGTTGTATTCGCTGGCATCTAGTTTGACATCCGTACACGGTTGGGGCCCGAGGACGTTGAGGTGTCGTCGAGCGACATCAATCCGTCCAAGTCCGGCGACATGTCGCTGAAGATTGCTTCCACTTGCTGCACCGTTTGCTCGGTCTGTTCTACATCGTGCACCAGGCTGTCCAGGCGCTCGCTTACCTGCTGCGGGTCTCGCATGGTTACCGATTGATCGCGCACCAGCATCAGCACATCCTCTACCGCGGAGCATTGCGCGTCGACTACTTTGCGGTTCTCGGAAATCTTATCGAACTTCTCCATACGCTTGGTGAGAATCTCGATGCGCTTCTTGTTGATCTCCTGGACCTTCGGCGGGTCGCTGCTCAGAGACTTTTGCAGGGAGGCGATTTCGTGCTTGATGCCATTCTGCTCGGTGCTCTTCACGTATTGCTGCTGCTGGCTGGCAGCCAGCAAGAGCCGGGCATACCCATTGAGCAAGCCCTGTAGCCGCGAGTCGATTTGCTGCAGGAAGATCTGCGAGGTGGACGAAAACTGCGCAAAGTTGCTGCGAATCGAACTGCAGACTTGCGCGGCATGGACATAGCGGCTTTGCATCTCGGCGGGCAAGCTGGCGAGCATTTCGCTCAGCTTCTGCTGGTGTTTCTGCTGCTCCTCGGCGAATTTCCAGGACTTCACCAGCCGCTGAAAGCGCCAGTTTTGCGGAACGATGGCGAGATACATCAGTTCCAGCCCGCCCGCCAGGATGATGGGCAGAAAGCTGGCACTCACCAGCGCAAACGCGCCCGCGCTCACCATGGCGATCCAGTTGTACTGCAGATGGAACGCTTCTCTCACGTAATTGATGTTCTCTTGCGGAGCGGGAGAGCCGGGCTGATCATCATTCTGTTCTCGCATGCCCTGGAAGTCAGCGGGAGCCATTTAGACACTCACCCGCACCTGTCCGTTGCCGGGAGCTTTGCGCAAACGGCCGAGAACGTAGTTCGCCAGTTCGTGAAACTCATTGCGCTCTTTCAGGCCCAGATCGCGAGGGCGGTCGAAGGGCACTTGAACGTCCTCGATAATCGTTCCCGGATGCGCACTCATAACAAAGATCCTATCCGCCAGGTAAACCGCCTCGTCAACGTCGTGGGTGACAAACAAGATGGTGCTGGCGGTTTCGTCCCACACCTTCAAGAGCAGTTGCTGCATCTCGCTTCTGGTTTGCGCGTCGAGCGCCCCAAAAGGCTCGTCCATTAGGATGACCGCCGGGCGGAGCGCCAGGGTGCGCGCAATCGCAACTCGCTGCTGCATGCCCCCGGAAAGCGTCTCCGGATAGGCGTTCTCAAAACCGCTGAGTCCGATATCTTGAACTAATTGGGCCACCGTGTCCTTTCGCTTCTCTTCCGGGACGCCGTTGATTTTCAAACCGTAAGCTATGTTACCAGCGACCGTGAGCCAGGGAAACGAGGTGTACTTCTGAAACACCATGCCACGGTCCTTGCCGGGACCGTGTACCGGCTGGTCATTCACCAGGATTTCGCCAGTATCGGCTTGATCCAAACCCGCGATCAAGCGCAGCAGAGTCGACTTGCCGCACCCGGAAGGACCGAGCAGAACGCGGAATTCGCCAATATCACGCCCTTCGCGAGAGTATGCATCCTCAATCTCGAAATTGATGTTCTCTAGGGCGTCAACCTTCGAACCGTCGGCGCAGGGAAATGACCGGCTGACCTTGCTGACGGTGATTTTCGATTTCTTAGGCTCCATATTCTTAAGCTCGTTATTCTTAAGCCCGGTGCTTGGCCGCCTTCAGGTGGGCGGTGGCGCTGGGAACCGACGCTCCTCCACCGGCGAACGGGGAAGTCGCTTTGCGCCAGGGGAAGAGGCGGCCCTCCAGGAACGTCAGTAGAAAGCGGAACAGGAAGGCGGCGATGCCGATGGCGATGATTCCCGCGTAGACGCGATCGAAATCCAGGACTTTGCGAGCCGCCTCCACCATGTAGCCTACGCCCTTACGAGCATTCAACATCTCGGCCAGGATCACGTAGGTCCAGCCGATGTCATAGAGGATGCGGAATGACGAGAAAATCGCCGGGAACGACGCGCGAAACACTAGCCACAACACCTGCCGCTGCTTGGCTCCGAGGGTGTAGGCCGTTTCCAACAGGGCGTTGTCTACCCGATTGACCTCTTCGACTACCACGGCCAACAAGTAAAAAAACATTCCGAACCACAGGAACGCAATTTTTTCGGTTTCGTCGATGCCGAACAGAGCGATGAACGCGGGAAGAAACGCGGTGAGCGGCATGGCGCGCATGGGGGCAGCGACGGGGTTGATGAATTCGAACAGCCAGCGGTAGCTGGACATCAGAATGCCAAGCGGGATGGCGACCACCGCGCACCAGAAGAATGCCTGGGCGATGCGCCACCAGCTCATGAATACGTTGCCGAGCAGATCGTACTCGGTCCACAGCATTCCAAAAGATCGGATTACTCCTAGGGGCCTGGGCAACAGCGAAAAATGCGGCCCCACCCAGTAGGGCAAGCCGATCCAGAGCAGCACGACGATGCCCCAACTGATGAACGGGGAGGCCCATCGGACCCAAGGCGATACTTCTTTCCGAATGGTGAACCAATCGCTCATTGTGACCTATCGTTAGCTGTGGCCTGTCATTAGCTTGACGGGCTACAGAGAATCCAGAGTTGCTTTGCCCGCCGGCAGTTACCGAGCTGCGCTCGGCCTGGACGGCCGAGGGCGGCCGTCCCTACGCGAGCCGGGTACGGCACGCTGAATCAGGGCTAGCTCGAAGGGTTGGCATAGACCTTGATGTCGGTGCGGCGATTCTTCTCTCGTCCTTCGGGCGTCGCATTGCTGTCAATCGGCTTGTCCGGACCATTGCCGGCTGTCCGAAGTCGCGCCGCTGGAAAGCCATACTTTTGCATCAGGTAGTTCTTGACCTCATCCGCCCGCGCGTGTGAGAGCTGAATGTTATAGGCGCGCGCACCGGTCGAGTCGGTGTTGCCATCGATATCGACGACCGTGTTCTCATACGCGCGCATGGTGCCGGCGAGTTCGTCTACGATGGCGCGCGAATCGAGGCTCATGCTGGAAGAGCTGGGATCGAAGTAGATGGAGCGGTGTTGTGTCGCGATGGGCGTTGCTCCCCTGGGCGGCTCTTTGTATTCGATCGGAGCCTCGGTGGACGCCATGGAGAAGCTGTCGGCCAATTTTTCAACGTAGCGGCGGTCCAGACTCTCTTCCGGATTGAAGGTGTGTTTAATGATGCGCAGCTCCCGATACATGTCCTGGGCCATACCCAGGATGTTGGCATAATCGGAATTTGACCCAGCGGTGCCCATGAATGAACGGTTGTCGGCGTAATCGGCCAGCTTCACGCCACCGAGCATCGTCTTCGCCAGGTCGGATGGGATATTGAAATCCTTGACCGTCCCGATCAGGTTGTAGGCTCGCTCCGGTTGGGTCTTGATGAACTCAACGCCTTCGAGCCAGCCTTGGGCGAACTTCAGCAAGGTTTGCGGATGCTTGGCGGAGAAGCTGTCACTCACCACCAGAATGTCGGCGATGAGGCGGTTGGCGATTTTCGTATCGTAGATCTTCTTCGATCCGGGACGCTTGGCGACCGCGTCGCTCATATCGGGGTCCCAGGCCACGGCGGCGTCGACTTTTTCCTGGGCGAAAAGAGTTGCCGGCTCGATGCCATCCTTGGTGTGGATGGCCTGGTTGAAGATTTCGTTGCGTTGCGCCGTGCTGAGCCCGGAGGTTTTGAGTCCATTCCACAGCAAGAAGTGCGACGGCGTGTACGGGGCAAAAGCCACTTTCTTGCCGGCCAGGTCCTCGATGCTGTTGATGCCCTGCTTGCCGATGACGCCATCGGCGCCGCGCGACCAGTCCACCATCAGGAAGGCATGGGAACCGAATCCTTTTTCCTTGAACTGCGCGTAGTCTTTGGCGTAGACGTCTGCGGTCGTCAGCATCACATCGACATTATCAGTTGCGAGCGCGGCCGCACCTTCCGTCCAATCGTCGATGATCTTGAACGAAACTTTGAGTCCTTTCTTGCCGTAGATGGAATCCGGCTTGGTGTCGAGTCCGCCATTCGCGACCAAGCCGCCGACGCACCCGACCCAGACGTTAACGCGCACCCGGACCACGGGATCGCCGCTCGTCGACGATGCCGGCAGCAGTAGAGGCTTGGTGGCATCCAGCGTCTCTCCGCTACCGGAGGCGGTCTTACTCCCGCCGCCCGTCCACCGGCTGAGATCTATGACTCCGTATCGATTCAGGCTGTAGCCCACCAGGGCCACGCCAATCAGGAAAATAAGAACCCATCCACCTCTTTCAATTCTAACTGCCATATATTTCCTCCCCCGCTTTTTCCCATTCGCGGCGCATTGATTCGCCCCTGACAGGCTGTGATGAAACTCAGCGCCCGGAAACAGCGCCTGAAGGCGCATTCTTAACTCGGCACTTACGGTATGCCTGAAGGCATACCCTGATACAGACTCGCAGTGGCACCGCTAGCCCTTAGGAAGTCCTTTGCTGTTCCTTCGCGGCAATTGTTTTTTCCGCACTGGCGGGCGCGGCTGTTTGTGGTGACGCCAGGCCCATCTCGATCTTGAATTGTTTTACCAGTTCGCTGGCCTGGAGTTTCTCGGCTTCGTCGTCGATCTTGATCTTCTGCTGGTCGACATTGCTCATCGCCATATCCATACGAGCTTCGTTGACAGCCGTCGTCTCCTCAATCTTGCGGACCATCTCATCGTGGGTCTGGCTGATCCCGGCAACCTCGAATTGCTCCATCGCGTCGGCGACCTTTTTCTGCCACTGGGAGCGGCGGTAGTCGGCGATTGCGCCCAATGCCTCCTGCGTCTTCCGGTCTTTCTCTCGCATAAAGGCCTGCTTCACGGCCATTGCCTTGTCGAAAGCGGCGCGAGCGGTGGTGAGCTGGCCCTGATTTCTGGCCAGAGCGCCCTTTGTCTGCTCCAGTTGGGCAGCATAGGTGCCGGCGATGTCGTCGCGATTGGCCTGAATCGCAGATTTCACCCTCGCAGTCAGGCTGGCCACGTCGTCCTTGTATTTCGCCTCTTCTCTTTCCAGCAGCGTCACATTGGCCTTCACCATGGCGATGCTTTCATTCATTCGAGGCACCTGGTCGTTCATGTCGCGAATATTCTGCTGCAGAATGATCTCCGGGTCTTCCGCCGCCGAGATGAAGAAACCAATGAAAGACCGCATCACCCTCGATAACCGTTGCCACATAACTCCTCCTGTTCAGGAACGCTGCGCTGTCTTCGATGGGGGCGGCGGCGCATTCACATCGCCCGTCGTAATGGGATTTTCGGTGACAAAATACCCGACCGCCTCGGCGATCTTCTTTTCTTCCTGCTGTTTCTTTAGCCGCCAGCCGGTAAAACGTTCTTTCTCGCGCGAAACTTCTTCGTTGTTGCTCTGGATCTTTGCTCTCTGCTCGGTCACGTACTTATCGATCGCGGCCTGAATCTCGCTGTTCTCTTTATTCTTGCGCGCTTCCAGTTCGTCAGCCGCGCGCTGCTGCACCCGCTCGTAGGTGTCCAGCGCGCGGTCGCGCCGAATCGCGTCCTGGATGACCTCCTTAATGTCCACGCCCGCAGCGTCGAGCGCCACCAAGACCGAGGACTTCTTCACGTCCGAAGGCAAATTGCGAAGGTGCTCGCTCTCCAGCATGTGGGAGATCTTGAGGATCGAATAGCCTTGCGGGGCGGGCGGGATTTCCGCTGCTTTGTAGATCTCGTCGAACGAAGTGGGATCGGACACCGGTGTAGTAAATTTCGGCTCCGCGCCCATGCTGGACGCGATCTCAGCCACGCTTTGAGCTGCACTCTTGGCACCGGCCGGGGCATTCTTGGAATTCGGTGGGGCATTCTGCGGGCTTTGCCCGGTGTCGGCCGTTTCGTCAACGGAAACGATGTAGTTGTACCACTTTTTGGACATTCGGCCTCCTCACTAACCAACGCAGCTGCGCAAAACCGGCGTCAAATGCGGTGACCCTGAACGCTAATTCCCACTGGGTGCTTTGTCAAATGTTCTCATACAGTTCCGAGCGTCGCCCAACGGGCTGAGCGCCATTCGAGTTGGTGGCACGAAAACCCGCCTGCCTGCGACCAACCAATTTAATCGCATATCTCTAAGCTTTTCAATTCAGCTAGAATGAACGCTCTTACCGTTCAAAATGAACTGCTTTCTTGAACGAAATGGGGCTGAGATAGGAACACGCGTGGCTGCCAACGACCTCCCTTCGATACTGAGCCGGGTTGTAGAAACAAAAGCCGAATACGATATTCGATTGCTCGCACAACAGTTGGGGACGAACTATCGCTCGCTCATGTACTGGCTGCGAGGCGAACGTCAGTTTCCCGCGCACCTGCTGCCGCGAATGTGCGTGCTCCTCAGCAATTACGAAGCCCTTGATTTTCTTGAGAGCCAGGCCGGGCGCGTGGCATTCAAACTCCCGGAACCGAACATCACCCTGGATAGGGAACTGGTTGCGGTTTCCCGCCTGATCAGGGAGGTCGGAGAAGCTTTGGAGAGCGTTGCGGAAACTCTGGCTGACGGCATTGTCGAAGAAAACGAATTGCGGATAACGATTCCCAAGCTTGAAGCTGTCATCCAGGAATGCGCGTCCCTTAAGTACTTATTAGAAGACCTCTGTAAAAAGAGGAAAAAGAAGACAAAGGGTTAACTCTGAAAGGTCCACGCAGACAAACCCGGCTCCAACCTGGCACACACCACAGGAATTCTCTCAGCCACCACTGACGGCAGGGACGATCGAAATCTCACATCCGGCAGAGACGGGACTCGCGAGTCCGCCGGTATATCGGACATTGTCGTTCCCGATGAAAATGTTTATATGTTCCCGCACTTGCCCTTGCTCGGTTACGATGCGATCGCGAACGCCCGGGTAGAGTGTGCAGAGAGCCGACAGCGCGTCGGCTAAAGTGGTGGGCGAGGGTTCGATCTTGACTCTACTTTGTCCCGTGGTAAATTCGCGCAAAGCACCCGGAATGTGAAAAGTGACCGGCACGGATCACCTCTTCGGTCGTAACTTTGATGGTAACTTCGGTTGCAGCTTCGGTCGTACCTTCGAAAGAGGCGTCTTGCTTTTCGAACGAGATTTCGTTTGATCTGAAGGCGGGGGCGCAGACTTAGACAACGATGGCCCTAAGCCGGAGGCATCCTCGACGATTGCACTCCTTACGCAGACCACTGCAGGGAGACCTTCGAGTATCTTTTGCCATGTCCTTCCTTCATCGCACGAGCCAAAGAGTTGGCCACTCCGTGTACCGAAGTAGATACCGAGCGGATCGAATGAATCCGCTGTCATGGCATCACGCAGGACCGTTTCGTAAGCACGCTTTTGGGGCAACCCGCGCACGAGAGGCTCCCAGGAGGCGCCAGCGTTGCGGGTTCGATAAACTCGCAGCCGGCCGTCGCACGCACAGCGAAACTCATCGGACTCAACTGGAACGATATACACGCAGTCAGGATTTCTGGGGTGTATGAGCACGGCAAAACCAAAATCCGATGGCACTCCATTGGCAATGTCTATCCAGTTTTCGGCACAGTCGTCGGAGCGATACAGTCCCCAATGATTTTGCAGAAAAAGGCGTTCGGGCCGATCGGGATGCATCGCGATTTTGTGTACGCACTGGCCGAACTCGGGATACTTGTCGGGCATCAACATGGCGCGGATGCCGCGATTTTGCGCGGTCCAGGTACAGCCGCCATCGCTGGTACGGTAAACGCCGCCGGAGGAAA
>JBEKFN010000184.1:0-8323 GCA_050013295.1 Terriglobales bacterium | reverse complement strand
TTCGGCGATCTCGTCGAAATTGGCGCGCTTGCGCTTCATCAGTTCAAGGGCATGCGGCTTGAACAGTTCGATGGGTTCGATGTGAATGTGGCAGTCGGTGATCATGAATCAGTGGACAGTGGTCAGTTTCGAGGCTTGCCGCTGGCGCTGTACAGATTTTGGTTTTGCCAAGAGCCAAGAGCTAATAGCCAAAAGCTCTTTTCAGTACAACGGCACTCTCGGATCCACCGTCCGCGCCCAGCCGTCGATGCCGCCGCGCATGGATTGGACTTTTTCGTATCCCTGCTGGCGGAGCCAGTTGATGACCGTCAACGAGCGCACGCCGTGATGGCACACCACCACGATGTAATGGTCGGGGTCGAGTTCCTGGTGAGCGCGCATCGGAATGTCTCCCATGGGCATGTGCTTTGCCCCTTCGATGTGCGCCTTTTCGTATTCCCAGGCCTCGCGAACGTCGAGCAGGGTGAATGTTTCCCCGCGTTTTTGCAGCGACTTGACCTGGCCGGGAGAGATTTCGAAGTCCATAGCGTCCTAAATATGGGCTGTCATCTTGAGCGCAGCGAAAGACCTATGCATTGACGGCGGATCCAGATGCAGAGGTCCTTCGCTTCGCTCAGGATGACACTGCTAATGATTCCTTCGCAACTCCGGCGCGCTTCTCAGCGTAGTCAGACTCGCCAGCGCGGCCAGCGCCCAGAGCGCACCGGTTGCGATTCGAGCGGCACGCACATCGGCGGACGGAATGTTGCGCCACAGGGTCAAGCCACAACCGGCCGCAAAATTGATAAGGAGCAATCCAAAAAACACGCGCTCGCGCAGGCAGCGCGTATCGACTGCCAGGCCAGCCAGCAACAGGATCCACACGATATAGGTCGCGGCGGTCCAGACGTCGTGCGGCCACTCATACTCATTGCGAGTGACGTGGCTAAATGAAATCCACGCGAAGTAGACACAGCCGAGGAAGCCCGCCACGCCCCACAATGGTGTGCGGCACATGAGGTGGCCGGAACTGTAGGGCCGCTCTACCCCGGTCGGTGCCTTGCCCTTCGCGTTCTCGATTTGCCTGTCCATTTCGGTGGTGGTTTTCTCAAGGGACGCAATGATACCCTTGCGCGCCTCTGCGGTCGAGACTAGTTCATCAGTTCAGGCGGGCAAAAGCGCCCGCCCTACACCAGCTAAAGGTTGATCGCCGATTTGCGCGGCTCTTCAATGGTGGACAGCGGATCCCTCGCGCCGGTTTTTTCTTTGATCCACTTCTTTTCGTTGCGGATGATGTCGAGCAGCAGCTCTTTATCCTTCGCGCTGGGCAGATTCTCTTCACGATGCTGCTCGTAGCTGCGGTCGTCGAGCGGCTCGCCGGTCTCGCAGTCGTACTTCTGGCCTGCCCATTTTCCGATGCTGCGATTAAAATGAATGTCGGGAGTGTAGAGTTTTTTCTCGCCCGGCTTCAGGGATGTGTTCAGCCGCTCGACCAATCCCGCAACTTCCTGGCGATAGAGGTGGCGGCTGTAGTCGTTCAGGTCGTCGAGATCGGCGGCCTTATCGTTTTGCAGTTCGTCGTACCGGCCTTTGATTCCCCACACGTACGCCCAGTGCGCCGAGGAAGAATGATCCGTACCGAAAAGGTCGAACGAACTCGATATCCATTTGTTCAGGTATTTCTGTATGAGCCATCGTGGAATCACGCCCGCTTCGACCACGCGGCGCAGCCCGTCGTTGCCGGTGCCCATGTGGAAGGCTTCCTCGCGCAGCATGTAAGAGGTCGAGCGTCCGAGCGGCGCGAACGATGAATACTTCAACATCTGCAGCTGAAACTTGCCGTCGCGGTCGACGAAATCGGTGTAGGTGAAAAAGTCCAGCCAGTTATCGACGTCGACGTTGAAAGTGCCCAGCAGGCGCTTGTTTTCGAACGCCCGGCGCTCCAGCATTTTCTGAGCTTCCACCTTGCCGGAAGACCCGAAGAAGTCGATGAGCAAGGCGCACATCTGCCAACCGTGGCGCATCTCTTCGATCATGACGCGAGTGATGGCGCGGCGATCATATTCCGTGGGCGCGGTTTCAAACAGGTTGCGCTGCTGCTCGACGCTGGCAAATTCGGTGTCGCCCTGGTAGACGATCATGTTCATGAGCGCGTCCCGCATCTGCTGCGTGGGGACCTGGCGCAGATTTTCCCACTTGTTGCGGCCTTTGTAGGAACCGAACTGGATTTCTTCCGTCTCGATTGCGCCGTAGAGCGTATCGAAGTGAAACGCCTCGACGTCGACTTTGTTGACGCCTACTTCTTTGCGCCACTCGTTGAACAGGCCTACCCAGTCACTGAAGTTTCCGATTTTTGCTACTTTGCCTGGCATAAGACCTCAGGGGCTAAAGCCCGCGCGTTTATTGTTTTCGGGCGGCACGGCTGAAGCCGAGCCCTTCCCTAAAACCCAAGGAACGTTGTTCAGCAGTCTGAGACGGAGCAAGCCCCTTCTCTACTCGGCCGAAATTACCTCGCCTTAAACACCGCCGGACGTTTCTCCACGTAGGCGGCGAGACCTTCTTTGGCGTCGTCGCTTTGGAACAGGATCTGCTGGTTCTCTCGCTCCACCGCCAGCGCCGATTCCATCGGGATTTCCCAACCCGTCTGCACGGCCCGCTTGATGCGTCCCACCGCTTTTGCGGCTTTGTTCGGCGGGGTGAACTGGCGCGCATATTCCATGATGTTCTCCATGAAACCCTCGCGCTCGAAAATATCGTTCACAATGCCGAACTCTTGCGCTTCTTCGAAGGAGAAAGTATTGCCGGTGATCATCAGTTCGATGGCTTTGCTTTTCCCCACCAGGCGCGACAGGCGCTGCGTTCCGCCGGTGCCGGGGAGCACTCCGAGGTTGACCTCGGGCAGGCCGATCTTGCCCGCGTCTTTGCGCGCGATGCGGAGGTCGGCTGCCATGGCGATCTCCAGCCCTCCGCCGACGCAATGGCCATTGATCGCGGCGATCACGAGCTTAGGAGTGTGCTCCAGCCGGAGCAGCATTTCATTCGCGTGCAGGCAGAAGTAATACTTGAAGGTGGGATCGACCGAGGCCAGCATCTTGATGTTCGCGCCAGCCGAGAAAAACTTGTCGCCTGCGCCCGTGAGCACGAGCACATGCACATCGTTATCCATACGAGCGCTGAGGATAGCGTCGTCGAACTGGCGATTCATTTCGTAGGTGTAGGTATTCGCCGGAGGGTCGTTCATCTCGATCACGGCCACGCCGGCGTCGGTGCGATAGTTGATGAGCTGCTTGGTGGTTTCGCCGGTGGCCGACTGCATGGTGGTTGCCATAAATTGCTCCTTGAAATTTTATTTGTGGCCGGCTTTGTAATTCGGCCGGCGAACTGCAGATCCCTCGCTCCGCTCGGGATGACAACTCTGAGAGTTGTTTCGGTACTTACGTCCTAAGCTGGCGGATGTTACGCCAGTCAGAACAATGTTGCCCATCTGCTCCGCAAGCGCTTCGGCGTTGCCGTCGACGCGTGGGTTGTACCAGGTGTAGATCCAGTTGATCATGCCGAACAGGCTCAGCGCCGCAGTGCGTGCGTTGAAATCCAGGCCGCGCCCGCGCCGGAGGTCCTCCATCAGGCCGAGGCAGATGCGGTAGTATTCGCGTTTGATGCCGGCGATCTCCAAGCCCGGGCCGTCCTTCAAAGATTCGTCTTCATGCGATAGCACCTTCAACCCCTGCTGATTGCTCACGAAATACTGGAGGTGATTCAGGATGAAGATGCGGATGCGCTGCTCGGGATCGGTGACATTCTCGAGCCGCGCTTTGAGTTTTTCGAGAATGGTGGTAAAGGTGTGCTTCTGAATCAGGAAGAGCAATCGCTCTTTGGACTCGAAGTAGTAGTAAAGTCCCGCCAGCGACATGCCTGTAGCGCGAGAAAGATCGCGCATGGAAGCGCCTTCGTATCCCTTGAGGCAGAAGACCTCCGTGGCATGGTCAAGGATTTGCCCGAGGCGGCGGTCGAAACGGGTCACAGGCGCACGAACGGCCGTCGGGTTTGGAATTCTGCGCTGACGGCGGGAGGCGCGGGTTGCGGGTAGGGTGGGCATATGTTCGAACGTTCGTTCTAATTATAGGGATATGTGAGGTGGATCACAAGCGCGTGTGATGCCCGGGGCGCCAGTTCCTGCCGCAAATCCTCAGCTCTTGATTCCCGCCATCAACTTCTCGATTTCGGCTTTCTGCTCGCCGGAGAGCGGCAAGAATGGCAGGCGCGATGGGCCTCCGTAGTAGCCATTGAGGTCCATGGCGTACTTCACGCCTGGGATGCCGAGTTCGCCCACTACGCGCTGGGCTGCGAGTTTTATACGCTCTTGCTTTTCGCGGGCGAGCGCGTTGTCCCCGTCTTTGAGTGCAGCGTAGATTTCGTAACACGCGGTGGGCGCGGGGCAGGCTAAGGCGAGGATGGCGCCGACCGCTCCCAGTCCCAGTGATGGTTCGAGTTGGTGAGCGGCGCCTACCATGACTTGAAAACCGACCTCTTTCTGGCGGGTCTTCAATTTTCCTACTACGGTCACGGCAGAGGATGACGGTTTCGTGGCGCCGTCTGCGGGGACGGGCGAGGACGCCCGTCGCTCCATTGATTCGGCGGTACCCGCTAGCGCGGCGACGCTTACCAGTTCCCTGCTTTGCTTTTCGCTTTCGGATGCTGCAGCCTTTAGCATGCGCGGAGTTACAGCCTCGAACGTTTCGGTCACCGTGGCCTGCCTCTTTATATTAATGTTGCGTGTGCCCTCGATCATGGTTTTCACTTTGTCGAGGTTGCCGCTTGATTCCTTGATGGCGACGATGTTGGGATGGCCCGCGAGTTCGATCACGACTTCGGCGGGGATGTCGTATCCCGTGGCCTGCGGGAAGTTGTAGATGATGATCGGCAGTGCGGACCGGTCAGCGACCGTGCGATAGAAAGCGAGCAGGTTCGCGGGGAGCATCTGCCTCTTGTAGTAGTGCGGAGTGCGCACCATGGCGGCGTCATAGCCGAGTTCGGCCGCGTATTCGGTGAGCCGCAGAGTTTCATGCGCGGACTCGATGCCCGTGCCTGCGATCATAACTTTATGGGGCGCGGCGGCGGCGAGCGCGGTCTTCAAAACGTCGCGGCGTTCCTGGTCGGAGAGCAGTATCGCCTCGCCGGTTGAACCGAGCACCACGATACCGGCGACTGGCGTGCGCGAGTAGCGCTCGACGTTGACTTCGAGCTTCTTGTAATAGGGCTCGCCATCGGGATAGAAGGGCGTCGTGATGGGTGGGAAAATTCCGGATAAGAGCATGGGGGCCCCAGTCGTCGGTCGTTGGTCGTTTGCGACCGCGCTTCAATTATGGAGTCTGGATTGAGCGTTTGTCATCTGGAGGTCAGGCTGGGAATCCTTGGTCGCAGGCGGGATCGTGAGGACGCCTTGACGCAGGGTTGGGCATTCGAGAGTGTAGGGGCCCTTCGACTCCACAACATCTTCTCGCTTCGCTCGAAGATGCTGCTCCGCTCAGGGTGACATTCTCATTCAGGGATGGTTTTTCCGTTATCTAAGTTCGCCCTACCCGCTCCGCGTGCAGGGCCTGCAGAGCTTGCACGCGCACTTCTCCGCGCTGTAGCGCGGCGATGCCTTCGGCGGCGGCTCTGGCGGCGGAGAGCGTGGTAATGGTGGTGATGCGTCCGGTGACTGCGGCGCGGCGGATCGCTTTCTCGTCGAAGTAGGGGTCGGGACCGTGCGGCGTGTTGACGATCAACTGAATGCGGTCGGCTTTGATCAAATCCACCGCGTTGGGGCGGCCTTCCTTCACCTTGTAGACGCGCTCTACCGCCAAGCCAGCTTCTTCCAGAATGTCTGCCGTACCGTGGGTGGCCACTAGTTTGAATCCCATGTCGACGAAGCGACGCGCGACCTCGACCACCTGCGGCTTGTCATGGTCGGTGACACTGATGAAAACCGTGCCCTGCGCCGGCAGCTTCTGGCCAGCGGCAATTTGAGCCTTGGCGAAGGCCTCGCCGAAATTGTCGGCCACGCCCATGACTTCTCCGGTGGAGCGCATTTCGGGGCCTAGAACCGTGTCGACGCCGGGAAATTTCGACCAGGGAAAGACCGGCGATTTCACGTAGAAGCAGCGGCCCGTGTCCAGATCGGTGCCGCGCTCGATGTTCTCTGGGAGGAACTCGCGCAGCTTGCGGCCGGTCATGAGGCGCGCCGCAATCTTGGCCAGGGGTACGCCCGTAGCTTTGGAAACGAAGGGCACGGTGCGGGAGGCGCGCGGGTTCACTTCCAGCACATAAACTTTGCCATTCCCATCCGCGGTATGACTGCGGAGCTCCGCTCCGCTTGGACGGGCGGGGGCGCCCGTCCCCACATTTCCCACAGTGCCTAGATGCGAACCGCGCGGAATTGCGAACTGCACGTTCATCAGGCCGATCACTTTGAGAGCGCGCGCCAGCGTGAAAGTGTATTCGCGCATGCGCTTGAGCAGCGGTTCGGGAATGTCGACCGCTGGCAGCACACAGGAAGAGTCGCCGGAGTGGATGCCGGCTTCCTCGATGTGCTGCATGATGCCGCCGATCACGACGTCCTCGCCGTCGGAGAGCGCGTCCACGTCGACTTCAATCGCGTCTTCCAGAAATTTATCGATGAGGATGGGGCGGTCTTGCGAATACTCGACGGCCTGCTTCATGTACTGCTGAATCGTGTCTTCCTCGTAGGCGATGACCATGGCTCGGCCTCCGAGGACATACGAAGGGCGAACCAGCACCGGGAATCCGATTTTCTTCGCGGCTTCGACCGCCTCCTCGACCGAGGCCACCATGGCTCCGGGGGCTTGCGGTATGTCGAGTTCCTCCAGCAGCTTTCCGAAACGCTTGCGGTCTTCTGCCAGATCAATCGATTCGGGCGTGGTGCCGATGATGTTGACGCCGGCAGCCTTGAGCGGCAGAGAAAGATTCAGCGGCGTCTGACCGCCGAACTGCACGATCACGCCGACCGGCGCGCCCGCCGACGCTTCGTGCTCGCAAACGGCGAACACATCTTCGAGCGTGAGCGGCTCGAAGTAGAGGCGGTCGCTGGTGTCGTAGTCGGTCGAGACCGTCTCCGGATTGCAGTTGATCATGATGGTTTCGTAGCCATCCTCGCGCAGCGCGTAGGCGGCGTGGCAGCAGCAGTAATCAAATTCGATTCCCTGCCCGATGCGGTTGGGACCGGAACCGAGAATGACGACCTTCTTCTTCGCTGTGGGCGCGGCCTCATCTTCTTCTTCGTAGGTGGAGTAGAGATATGGCGTGTAGCTTTCGAACTCGGCCGCGCAGGTATCGACTCGCTTGTAGACCGGCTTGAGGCCGTGCTTCTTGCGGAAATGGCGAACCTTTTCCTGGCCGCCTTTGCCGTCCAGACGCCAGGTTCCGGCGAGCCGTCCGTCGGAGAAACCCATGCGCTTGGCTTCGCGCAGCACATCGGTCGGGATCGATTCCATCGGATGCTTTTCCAGCTCCAGTTGCATGTCGTTAATTTCTTTGAGTTGGTAGAGGAACCAGGGATCGATCGATGTCATCTTCGCGATTTGCTTAATCGTGTGCCCCTGGCGGATTGCGTATTGAACGTAGGTCAGGCGCTCGGGATGCGGGGTGACCAGCCGTTGAGTGAGAATCTTGGGCTCGATTTTCTGGGAGCCCACGCGCTTGCCGGTATCGAGCGCGCGGATTCCCTTTTGCAAGGCCTCCTTGAAGGTGCGGCCGATGGCCATCACTTCGCCGACGGATTTCATCTGCGGGCCGAGCGATTCGTCGGCACCGGGAAATTTTTCGAACTGCCACTTCGGAATCTTGACCACCACGTAGTCGAGCGTGGGCTCGAAGCAGGCTGGAGTTTTGCGCGTGATGTCGTTCGGAATCTCGTCGAGCGTATAGCCGATGGCCAGCTTGGCGGCAATTTTTGCGATGGGGAAACCGGTCGCCTTCGATGCCAGCGCGGAAGAACGCGAGACGCGCGGGTTCATCTCGATCACCACCATGCGCCCGGTCGAAGGATTGACGGCGAACTGGATGTTCGATCCGCCGGTTTCGACGCCGATCTCGCGAATCACGGCAATTGCCGCATCGCGCATCACCTGGTACTCGCGGTCGGTGAGCGTCTGCGCGGGGGCGACGGTGATGGAGTCGCCGGTATGCACGCCCATGGGGTCGAAGTTTTCGATGGAGCAGATGATGATGACGTTGTCTTTCGTGTCGCGCATCACCTCGAGCTCGTACTCTTTCCAGCCGAGAACGGATTCTTCGATCAGGCATTCGTGCACGGGCGAGAAGTCGAGGCCGCGGGCGAGCACTT
>JBEKFN010000183.1:0-8351 GCA_050013295.1 Terriglobales bacterium | reverse complement strand
TCATGAGCGGCCAGCCGGTCGCCTATATGTTGTTCGGCATCGGCGCCATGGTCACCGTGGTGTTGGAGATGCTCGGCCTCTCTTCCATGGTCTTCGCGCTGGGAATCTATTTGCCGCTGCAGCTGACTACGCCGATCTTGGCCGGCGGATTCCTCTCGCACCTGGTGAACAAGCGCGGGGAGAAAGTTGGCGGCCAGCACGGCAAGACCATCCGCGAGCGCGGCATCATCATTGCCGGCGGCTTGATGGCGGGCGGCGCACTCGGCGGAGTGATTGGGGCGGCGCTGCGCGTGCTGCCGCACTTCCAGGAAGAGTGGATTCAGACGCCTTTCTACTCGAGCGATGCGGTATCGCAAAGCGTTTCCGCGCTGCTGTTTATTGGACTTTGTCTGTATATATGGTTTGGCTCGCTGAAGAAAGTTTCCACAGAAGAAGAATAAGAATAAGGAGATCAGCATGGACTCGATAGAACGATTTGTCGCAGACGCAGTTCTCGGCATCGACACGCTTTGGGGCGGCGATGTCATGTGTGCCTCGGGCACGGGACGATTCATCGCCGACTCGTGGTTCTCGGACGAACCGCTGCCGCCGGCCTACACGAATCCGGCGGCGGCGCGGGTGCGGGAGACGGGCGGCGTTTCCGGCAAGAACGTCGATCGTCAGGCGGTGGAAGAGTACCTGCGTCAGGTGGATTTGCCAAAAGCCATCGCCGGACTGAGCGACGAGGCCCGCAAGATTGATGCTCGAAAAAGCAACGGCATGCGCCGTCAGTATCTCGAAGGCCTGTCGCTTTGCCTGGAGACGATGTGGGACCTAGCCATGGAAGTGCTCGGCAAAGGCAAGCCGGTTCCCTACGCCCGGTGTGTTGAGTCCTCGACGGGCCGGCCACCGGAACCTTCTATGCCGGAAGCGAAACGTGAGCGTGTTGCCGAATTGTTGGGCCGCGCCGGTTACTCAACCTCCGGTTCTGCCGGCCTTCTCGGGGCGGTCGATGCCTGGCGGCGCGATCGGGTGGTTCCCATGGCTTCTGTCCGTGCTCTGGGCGCGGCCATGATTGCCCACTTTGACCGCCTCAGCGCAGCCAACTTGCTGCCCTATCTTCCCCATGATCTCTCGTCCGTACCTCGCGCCAATATTGAATTCCTGCCCATCAAGGACGCATGGTTTTCGGGCTCGATGAACTACATCGGTCGCGCGCGGAACGCGGATGGCAGTCCGAAATACGAAGCCACTTACGAGATCAACGCGTCGTTGCAAATCTCCGTTCCGGAGTTCGAGCAACTGGTGAGCCACGAAGTTGTGCCCGGGCACGTCACCACCTTTGCCTACTTGCAGGATCACTATGTCCGCGGGAAAGCCGGCTTCGAAGCCACGGTATTGACCATGAACACTCGCGCCGCCACCCTGTTCGAGGGACTCGCGAACAATGCCACTCTAATCGCTCATGGCGTAACCGAAATCGAGCAACTACCCGACGAAGATTTGCAGATCGGCGTACTGCTGGCGTTACTGCAGGATGATGCCAAGAATCAGTCGTCGTATCTAACTTGGGGAGAAAAAATGCAGCGCGAAAAAGTGGCGCCGGTTCTTCGTCGCGATTTCCTGGTCACCGAAGAGCGCGCCGACAAGCTTTCTGGCGCCTGGGGTCAACATCCATTACTGGGCCGAATGTATCTTCCGGCTTATCGGGCAGGAACGGAGCGAGTAGCGCAATGGCGACGGGCTTACCCGGCAGATCGCATTCTACCCGTAATCTACGGCTGCTCCGGGTTAGCTGATATCGTGACTATCGACGAGATGTTGAAGCGAGAGTAGCTCGAAATGGTCGGGCGCTTGGGTCCGAACGGGGCAAGGAAGACCACTTGCAACCCGCAAGCGTTGAGAAAATGATAATTTCATCGCCAATGCAAGCTGACCGAACACTGGCGTCGTTGCCTGAGGAACTCCGCGCTCACTACTTGGCAATTTTGGGAGTCGCGCCAAGAAAACCCAGCCTGGAGGCCCTGCGTGAGTTGCTGGCAGCCCACCTCACCCGAATTCCCTTCGAAAATATTTCCAAGCTTTATTACCGCAAGCGCCTCGGACTGGTGAACCTGCCGCCAATTCGACTCTATCTCGATGGCATCGATAAGTACCATTTCGGCGGCACCTGCTATTCAATAACTACCATTTCCATCTGTTGCTCCGCAGCCTGGGATACGAAGCGAAATTATGCGCTTCAGACATGAAGACTCCGCAAGTTCACGCGCTGAACATAATTACGATTGAAGGACGAGAGTATCTGGCAGACACGGGTTACCCCGCCCCGCTGCTGGAGCCAATTCCTCGTGACTTAGCGACGGACTATGAAACCACATTAGGCCGGGATCGTTATGTGCTGAAGCCACAAGACGCAGACGGCTGTTCGCGCCTTGAACTGTATCGTGGTGGAGTCTTGCGCCACGGTTATCTGGCGAAGCCGGCGGCCAAGACGATTGAAGATTTCAGTAAGGTGATCGCGGCATCGTTCTCTGCCGATGCAACGTTCCTGAATTCGGTTTTGCTGGTGCGATTCTATCCGGGCCGTTCCGTCCTCATTCACAATTTGACACTGGTTGAATCGGAAGGCGACAAATCGACCGTGCATGCGTTGTCAAATCGCGACGAGTTGATTGTCGCAATTGAACAGCGCTTTGGCATGCCGCGGGAGATTGTCAGCGAAGCAGTAGGTCAACTCGGTAATTTGCAAGATGCCTGGAGTTAGACCGGTTTTATGAACCCTGCTCTACTCTTCAGTTCTCTTCCTGAGAACGCATCTTCCCGCTGCGCAGATAACGGTTGTGCCAGCCCAGCGATTCGGTGAGCAGGTGCGGCGTATGTTTGCCATACGACAACCGCTCCGACCGGTTGAGATAGTCGAGGAGCAAAGGTTTGTAGTCCGGACTGGAACACTTCTCGATGATGAGGTGCGCCCGCTGACGCGGCGAGAGTCCGCGTAAATCCGCCAGTCCGTGCTCGCTGACAATGACCTGCACGTCATGTTCGGTGTGGTCGACATGCGACACCATGGGAACGATGGTCGAGATGGTCCCGTGCTGCGCGGTCGATGGGGCCATGAAGATCGATAGATATCCATTGCGGGCGAAGTCACCTGACCCGCCAATGCCGTTCTGGATGCGCGATCCCATGACATGCGTCGAGTTGACGTTGCCGTAAATGTCGGCTTCGATCATGCCGTTCATGGCGATTACGCCGAGGCGGCGAATGATCTCGGGATGATTTGAAATCTCCTGCGAGCGCAGAACGATACGCTCACGGTAGTTGGCCATCTCGGCATTCACTTCGGTCATTATCGCGGGGCTAAGCGAGAATGCCGTGGCCGAGGCGACAGTTAATTTGCCCGACTTCAGCAGACGAATCATGCCGTCCTGAATGACTTCCGTGTAGGAAGTCAGTCCTTCAAAGGGGCCTTCCTCAAGCCCAAAGAGAACCGCGTTGGCGATGTTGCCGACCCCGGATTGCAGCGGGAGCAGATTCGCCGGCATACGGCCCTTCTGCACCTCCCAGCTGAGGAATTCGAGGATGTGGCCGGCGATCCGCCGGGAAGATTCATCGGGCGCTTTGAAGGCGCTATTGCGGTCGGGAGAATCAGTGAGCACGATGGCGACGACCTTCTCCGCAGGACATTCGAGGTATGGCGTGCCAATGCGTTGGCCGGGACGCACCAGTGGAATCGGCCCGCGATTCGGTGGCGGCTCGAGACCGTAGTAGATGTCGTGCATGCCCTCCAACGCAGCCGGCTGCCACGAGTTGACCTCCAGAATCACGCGCTCGGCTTGGTCGATCCAGGTCTTGTTGTTGCCGACCGATGAACTGGGCACCAGCCGCCCGTCCTCCAGTACAGCGGTGACTTCGATGAGCGCGACATCGAGCTTGCCGAGGAATCCATATTCAACGAACTGAGCGACATGGCTGAGGTGAATGTCCATGTAGTCCATTTCGCCGGCGTTGATTCGCTTGCGGGTTTCTGGATCGGACTGATAGGGAAGGCGCAGATGGATGCCTCCCGCCATGGCCAGCGCTCCATCCAGCTCAGGGCCGGTGGAAGCCCCTGTAAAGACGCTGACCTGAAACTTCTGCCCGCGGAAGTTCGCATCGGCTATGTGGCGTGCCAGCTCAATCGGAACTGCCTTGGGATAACCAGAGCCGGTGAAGCCACTCATGCCGACCTGGTCGCCGGACTTAATGAGAGCCGCAGCTTCGTCGGCGCCCATGATCCTCTGCGCCAGACTGGAATTCAAAACTCGCGTGGTGGTTGGGGAAACGATAGCCATGCGCGCAGCCCTTCCCTGGAATAAATAATTCCTTCTAAATATACCGCGCTACGTTCGCCCGTGTCTGAGCTTCGTTAAGGCGGCAGAAATATCTTCACCAGGATGCGGAAAAACTCCGATCAAAGCGGGGTTTAGAAGGGCACGAGTTTACAGGCTGCGGAAAAACTAACGTTGCGTATCAGGGCATCGCTTTCGCGATGCCGTAATCTTTCGCAATCACACGCCCCTTCAGGGGCTGGGGCGCGAAGCTAGACTTTTTCCGCAGCCTGTTGAGAGAAATATCTGTAAAACGGCGGGTGCAGAGCGGTAGGACCTTCTAATCTTTCAGCGGCACAATGGTTTGATCGCCACGGCAAAAGGTTGCCACTTTCACCAAGCCGCCTCGCGCCTGGGGCAAGGTCACCACCGGTCCGTAGCAATACACAGCGTGCCCGGTTGCGGCGAAGTACCATTGTCCGCCCTTTTTCTTTGCCGGTTGCTGGCTGGCGGTGGGAGAGATCTGGGCTGGTGGTGCCAGCCTGGGAACAGGAAGAGACAGGATGAGGGCTAGGGCCAGGGTCTTCATGATTGTGTCTCGCTCACTTTGTGGCCACCACATTAGGCCGCGTTTCACAGAACCGCTTCTTTTCTTACTTTTACAATCTGGGTCCAAAACAATCTGGATCTAAAAAATCTGAATCTAAAACCCGAACCGCTTTCGCTGATCCGCAACCTCACGCTAGTCGACCCTAGATCACCCGCGTGCAGCGCCGCACATCCTCCATATCCGCGGCCGGCCTCCGGGGAGCTTCCTTCGTGGAGTGGGCCGATTTACCGGGTCGTTTTGTTTCTTTGTCCGCTCCTTTTGCCCCTGCCGCAGGATTGCCGGAATCCGCGTCTTTCTGCTCCGCCGGCGCAGACGCCTTGTCCTGCGACCGCTTGCTGTCGTCGCGAGCCAGCTTGCCTTTCAGCGTGGCAAGTTGGGTACTGTCCTTCAACATCTCGCGGATTAAACCGCGCTGCGATTCGATGGTCTTACCCTGCTCGAAAACAAGCATGGTCAGGATGCCGTAGGAGACGATGAACAAAATCACCAGCAGCGGCAGGACGACCGCTGGCCGTGTCGTCGTTTTAAGAGCCGCTACGCACTCAGCGCTGCGAATGACAGTCAAAGTTCGCCCCCAGCTCGTCGCATACACACCGGACCTCACAAAGGAGCACTGCACCCGTGAAACCATACGAAAAGGGTAGTGTAAGTGTGTGTTGTAAACGGAGTTAGTAGGCGGAGACGGAATTGGGCCGGGCCCGCGGATGCAAGCATCTGCACTTTATGAGTAACCAAACCATCGTACTCAAGCCGTTCTCCCAAGCTAGTTCGCTCGAACCAGTCGCCCCGAAACCCGCGCCAGCCAAGGCCTTTGGAGGGATGCCCTCTTGTCGCTGGGAAAATTCGTTTGACCGCAACATTCGGATAGTCCGCGCGGCGCGACTTGCCCTATGTTACTGGCATGGCCACCAATGCGATACTTTCAGAAGAAGAACCGATGAAACGAACTCCGCAACCAACCGCCGTGCCAAAGGCAGTTCAAATATACGCCCGCCGCTGGCAAGCCGTCGTCGGGCGCGACGGCTCCCTCGACGGCACCTTCGTTTTCGGCGTTTCCAGCACCGGCATATTCTGCCGTCCGTCGTGTCCCGCCAAACGCCCGCGCCGCGAGAACGTCAGCTTTTTCGATCATGCCCTCCAAGCCGAGCAGGCCGGCTATCGCGCCTGCCTGCGCTGCCGTCCGAAGGCGGTGGACGGAAATCCGCAATCCGCGCTGGTTCGCGCGATGTGCCGTTACATCGAGCAGCATATTGAAGACCGCCTGACGCTCCGCCTGCTGGCCAAAGAATTCCGCCGCAGTTCCTTCCACTTGCAGCGGACCTTCAAATCGGTTCTCGGCGTGTCGCCCAAGGCCTACATTGACGCATGTCGCCTGCGCCAGGTGAAACAAAATCTACAGGCTGGCCACTCCGTAACCACCGCGCTCTATGCCGCCGGATACGGCTCCAGCAGCCGTCTCTACGAGCGCACCGCCACGCAGCTAGGCATGACCCCGGAAAAGTACCGCCGAGGCGCGGTGGCCGCCGTCGTTCGCTACACCATCTTTCGCTATACCATCGTCCGCCAGCCCGGCTCGCCTCTTGGACACATGCTGATCGCCGCCACCGACAAGGGCATCTGCGCCATTCAGTTCGGCGATTCCGAGCAGCAGCTCCAACAAGGCTTGATGCGCGAGTTTCCGTTCGCCGTTCGCCGCCGCGACGATGCCGCCATGTCCCAATGGCGAGAGAACCTAACCCGCCTCATTCAAGGACATGAGCTTAATCCCTCGCTTCCGCTCGACATAAGGGCGACCGCGTTTCAACGCCGAGTCTGGGAAGCGCTGCAAAAAATTCCCCGCGGAGAAACGCGCTCCTACAGCGCCGTGGCGAAAAAAATCGGCATGCCCAAAGCCACCCGAGCCGTAGCCCGAGCCTGCGCCACCAACCCGGTAGCAGTAGCAATCCCCTGCCATCGAGTAATCCGCGAAGACGGCGAATTAGGCGGCTACCGCTGGGGCATCGAGCGCAAAGAGCAACTGCTCGCGATGGAGAAAGAGGCAGGAGCGTAGAACGTTGTTAGTGCAATGGGGCGTGGCGTTGAAAAAGGAACCAAAGCAGTAATTTCCGTGCATTTCAGCGTCTACGGCAAACGAACATTCAATAACTTGCGAACGGATTTCGTTGGTGAAATTCCCTTGAAAGAGTTTTTCAACAGCCACGGGCTGTTACAACAGTAAGGCCTGGCCGGACTTTGCGGAGATCACCCATTCCCCTTAACCACTGATCGTGTGTTGAACCACGAACATGCAAGCCAGACCAATTGAACAAAGCGACTCTCCTAGGGACGGAACCTCAAGTAGAACTTGGAAGCGATTCCGCGTCTAAGGGCCCTGGTTTCCACTGCAACGGAATGAACAGTCTACTAGATGCGCGGACTTTCCCGGGGCGATGTACGAGTTTTTCGGGGCAGTTCCAAACCCGCAGCCAAAACCAGTTTCAACTTGTCTGGGAGAAACTTGAAGTTTGGAAATGCAAACCCTCGGCGTCCGCGAGAGATCCCTCCCAGTCCGACGAAGCCTGCAGTTCCAGCGCCGAGTCGCGCACTACCTTTTCTAATACCAAATTCCGTATTTCCACACTTCCGGCGCATTCCATTCTTCATACAAAAGCAGCCGCCGTTGCTTGTAAGTATATGAAAAGAGGTGCCCAGATGTTTGTCTGTTATGGTCACCAAAGTGCTTCGGCAAATTCGAATTGAGCAGTGGATGTGTGTCCTGACGCGAGCCATTCTGCATGGCTCAGAGATTCAAACCGTGCACGCTTACAAGGAACCCTAGTAATCCAATCGGGATAGAGGATTGCAAGACTAACCTTTGCGATTGATATTTTGCCATCTCCAAGGAGGGCACTCAAATGAGAACCTGCGTATATCTAGCTCTTGTTGCCGTTTGCCTGTTGACCGTGGGGAGCGGAGATCTGTTCGCCCAAGCCACCGCAGACGGTACCATCCAGGGAGCGGTTGTCGACAAAACGCAAGCAGTGGTGGTTGGCGCCGAGGTGACCGCCACTAACAGTGAAACAGGTGCTGTACGAACCACAAGAAGCAACGACGCGGGTCTTTATCGCTTCGAACTGCTTCCCGTAGGCAACTACGTAGTTAAGATCACACAGAAGGGGTTCGTTACCGTGTCGCAAGTTGTGGTGCTCACAGTGGGCCGTACCGCGACAGCCGACGCCACATTGGTCCCTGGCACCGCTGGTGAAGTGGTTGAGGTCACCGCCGCGGCACAACTGGTCGACGTAGAGAAAACCAGTGTCAGTCAAGACGTTTCATTGGCCGAGGTTGAACAACTGCCAATGTTGGGCCGCGATGTGGCCAATCTCGCCTATCTGGCGCCCGGCGTAAAGGCGACAGACTCTTATGATCCAACCAAGAACCGATATGCCATTCTGTCCGTCAACGGTCTGGGC
>JBEKFN010000182.1:0-8426 GCA_050013295.1 Terriglobales bacterium | reverse complement strand
GTCGAGGTTCGCCCCACGACTCTGAATGATACTGAAGGGGTGGAACTGCGCGTGGCCGACACCGGTCCAGGCGTTCCCGACGAGTTGCGCGAAGAAATTTTCAACCCGTTTGTGACCACGAAGAAAACCGGCGTGGGACTGGGCCTCTCCATCGTTTCGAAGATCGTAGACGGTCATCATGGGTCGATCCATGTCGAGAACGGCCCGGGGGGCGGGGCGGTGTTCACACTGTTCTTTCCGCTCGACGAAAGGGTCGAGCCGCAGGCGACTGCCGAGCTTCGCTCGGCTTGGACGGGCGAGGACGCCCGTCCCCACACGAGCACCAGCTAACCAAATGCCGACCATCCTTATCATCGAAGACGAAGCTAAGATGCGGCGGCTGCTCGAACTGAATCTTGGCGACGACGGCTTCAAGACGCTCTCTGCTGGTGACGCCGAAACTGGATTGAAGCTGCTTGCCTCCGAACCCGTTCACCTCGTGCTTACCGACCTCAAACTCCCGGGCATCAGCGGGCTTGAATTTCTGCAGGCCGCCAAACAGCAAAATGCCGCGTTGCCCATAGTGGTCATGACCGCGTTCGGGTCGGTTGAAACAGCGGTTGAGGCGATGAAAGCTGGAGCCGCCGACTACGTGCTCAAGCCGTTCGCGCTTACTGAAATGCGGATGGTGGTGCACAAGGAGCTCGATAACTCGCGCCTGCGCGAGGAGAATCGTTCGCTTCGCGAAGCTCTCGGACAGAAGTACAGCCATCCCAACATCGTTGCGATCAGTCCCAAAATGCAGGAAGTGCTGGCCACCGTCGAACGCGTCGCGCCCACTAACTCCACCGTTCTTCTGGGCGGCGAAAGCGGAGTTGGCAAAGACCTCATCGCCCGCGCCATCCACGAAAAGTCACGCCGCGCTTCCGGGCCGTTCATCAAGATCAACAGCACCGCTATCCCCGAGAATCTTTTGGAGAGCGAACTTTTCGGCTACGAGAAAGGAGCGTTCACCGGAGCCGCCACCAGCAAGCCCGGCAAATTCGAACTTGCCGACAAAGGCACGCTCTTCCTCGATGAAATCGGAGACGTGCCGCCCGCCATCCAGGTCAAACTGCTCCGCGTGCTGCAGGAGCGCGAATTCGAGCGCCTGGGCGGCACGCGCACCATCAAGGTCGACGTTCGGCTTCTTGCCGCCACCAACCGCGACCTGCGCGCCGCGCTCGAAGATGGAACGTTTCGCGAAGACCTTTATTACCGGCTCAACGTGGTCCCGATCGATATCCCGCCGCTGCGCGAACACAAAGAAGATATTCCTGGATTAGCGAACCTGTTCCTCGCGCGCTTCGCCAAGGATTCCGGGAGATCGGAAACCATCACCGGCATTTCACCCGCCTCCATGCAACTTCTTGCCGGCCATTATTGGCCGGGCAATGTGCGTGAACTGCAGAACGTCATCGAACGCGCCTGCGCGCTTGCGTCTGGCAGCCAGTTGGAGGTCGCCGACATTCAACTCGACTCGCCGCGCAATCGCAGCGGTGCTGCGTCCGATCGCTTTCTCCCCGACGGCATGACGCTTGACCAGTGGGAAGACGAAATGATCCGCGAAGCTCTGAAGCGTGCCGGCGGCAATAAATCGCAGGCGGCGCGCCTGCTGGGGCTCTCGCGGAACGCGCTGCGGTATCGCTTGTCGAAGATTGGAATTGACGACAACGAGGTCGAGTGAAAGACCGTGGCTGAAAATAACATTGGGGCAGTTTCGAGGGCCGTCTTGTGGGATACGGCGCAACTCTTCACTGCCCCATTCTAATCACGATTTTCGCACCGGCCCTGTGGGCATCTCTGTGACGGGGCGTACCGATGATTAGTGAGAAAGCCGGCCTAAGCGTACCTTGACGCTACACCGTCCCCAGGATCGGATGCGGCGTCTCGTTTCTCAGCCCGTGTTTCGAACTGGTGAGACGAGCTGCGCCCACCCGGCGATCAGCAGCCGGAGTTCCATCATCGTTGTGGCCAGCGTTATGGCGACTTTGGCCCTGTGTGTCCTTCACGCGCAACTTCCCGACGTCCGCAGCCGGCGTCATAGACCTGTCCGCCTGTTGATACTGGAGAGTCGGAACTGGGGATTGAGCAAGGTGAGCGACCGCTGGAGGCTGAGCGGGAGGAACGACCGCCACGTTTGGTGCGGCCCACGGGTCATACCATGTGGGATCGACTTCCTGCTGGCCGTAGGCCGGGAGCAGCAATATCGTAAAGATCGCGCCAAACAGCATTGCCATGGATGCCAGGACTCTGGAACGTCCGATACCTTTTGATCCGGTCGTTGTCGTCGTAGTTGTCATTGTCATTGTCGTTGTCATTGAAGCACCTCCATTTTGGACTGATTTCGACTCGCCGTAATCGCTGCGGAACGAAATCATGGTTGCGATCTTGCACCCGATTACAGGAAGTGTCCATGGAGGCGGTCTGAATTGATATGAAGCAATCTGAAGATTGATCTGATGCCGTGCAGCGGGTGCAAAATGGGCCAGTGTCGCGGCGGGTCCATTCAGTCTTTGGCGGGAGCCTTCGGGGTGTTTCGGGGATTTTCTGGATCCAACCCGGCAGCTGTCATGATGGCGCGTCCCAGTTCTTCGGGGGAAACGGAAAAAACTTCGGCTGGCGCCTGGCTGCTGGCATCTTCTTCGGCGTTGGGCGCGACGAAGCGATATCCCCGGCCGACTACGGTCTGCAGGTACTGCGGCTCACCGGCATCGTCCGCCAGGGCGCGGCGGATCTTGCGGATGGCGGTATTGATTCCCTGTTCGACGTCGACGAACACATCCTTGCTCCACAACTCGCTGGAGATCTGCTCGCGCGTGACCAGTTGCCCCCTCTTTTCGACGAGAAACATGAGCAATTGCAGCGGCAGGCCCTCCAGCCGAACCGGGAGGCCACGGCGGCAGAGCTGAAAACGACCGTAATCCAGCTGGAAATCGTCGAAGCGAACCTTCTTCTCCGGCAAAGCACAACTCCCATGTCACGCGGATTCAGAAATTCTGTTCCTGCGGGGATTGGCGTGTCAAGCCCGTTACGTCCCTGGCCGAAAACCACCACTCTGGTGGAACCGGGCCACCGGAGCGCCTGTAATCGCCGATGGTCGCCGCTGTCACGTCTCTCCTAACTTGCGAATAAATAAGGCAATTAGACTAGTCGCCACCCAGCGTCTGACATTGGCAATCCGCCTGCATTCTCTCAGGCATAGTTTTGTCCCGAACGAGGTGGAGATGTCTATGAAGTTCAAATTAATAGCAGCACTTCTAGGATTGCTGATGTCGATTCCAGGCGTTGTCATCGCGCAAGGCGCGGACGACCAGGTGCCGGATCAGGATTCGAAACCGTCGCCGAGCATCCGAATGCAAGCTCCCAACGACCAGGGTTCCACGGATCAGGATTCGGCGGATCAAGATTCGGTGAATCAAGATTCGATGAATAAAGGTTCGATCAATAAGGGCGGCCCGAAGGACCCAGGCCCCAACGAAGCAGGCGCCCCGAGTTCCAGCGCGCCGGCTCCAGAGGGAAAAAACGGCGTCGCTCGCATCAGCCTGATTCATGGCGACGTTTCCACGCAGCGTGGCGACTCCAAGGATTGGTCGGCGGCTGCGCTGAACGCTCCCGTGCTTGCCGGCGACCGGGTTTCCACCGGCGACAAGGCGCGCACTGAAATTCAGCTTGACTATGCCAACATGCTGCGCCTGGCTGAGCATTCGCAGGCCACCATCACGCAGCTCACGCGCTCGCAAATTCAGATTCAACTTGGAAGCGGCATGGCGAACTACTCCGTGTACAAGAACAGCGATGCGGACGCTGAGATCGATACGCCCAACGTTGCCATTCGCACCGAGCGGCGCGAATCCAGCTTTCGCATTCTGGTTACTGCCGACGATCACAGTGAAGTGCTGGTCCGCAGAGGCGAAATCGAAGTCTCGACTCCGCAAGGCGGCACCCGCGTCGGCCAGGGCCAGTTCATCACCATTCAGGGCAGCGGCGCGGACACGCAATACAAGATCGGCGAAGCTCCCGCCCGAGATGACTGGGACCAGTGGAACACCGATCGCGACAACATGATCCGCAACTCGGAGGCGCGTCGGCGCACTAACGACTATTACGTCGGAACCGAAGATCTTGACGCCCACGGCACGTGGACGGAGGTTCCGGATTACGGTCCAGTGTGGCAGCCGACTGTGGCCCCGGGCTGGGCTCCGTATCGCGCCGGCCGCTGGGTGTATGAGCCTTATTGGGGATGGACCTGGGTTTCGTACGATCCCTGGGGCTGGGCGCCTTATCACTACGGTCGCTGGATGATGTACAACGGCGCGTGGGCTTGGTGGCCCGGTCCGGTTTACGGATATCCGTATTACCGCCCGATTTGGGCTCCGGCTTATGTTTCCTTCTTTGGATTCGGCGGTGGTTTCGGATTTGGATTCGGCTTTGGTTTCGGGGGCTCGATTGGCTGGCTTCCGCTTGGACCGTGCGACCATTTCCATCCCTGGTGGGGCGGGTATGGCGGACGGTTCGGCGTTGCCGGTTTTGGAGCATACAACCGCGGCGGCTTTGCTCCCCTGCACGGAGGCACGCGATTTTCGAACGTGAACCTGGCGATGCATGATGCGAACTTCCGCGGTGCGACTTCCGTCTCCGGCAACCAGTTCGGCACCGGTCACATGAATGCTCGCGCGATGAGTCATGCGGAGTTGCAGAACGCGCATTTCACCACCGGGAGATTGCCCGTGACTCCGAGCCGCGAAAGCTTCTCGGCCAGCGGACGCCCGGCGGCTGCGTCAACGACTCGGAACGTGTCGCAGAATCAGCATTTCTTCTCTTCCCGAGGCAGCACGGCAGGCGCGTCGACTGGCCGGTCGTCGACTGGGAACAGCCGCGAAGCGGCGAGGCCCGGAAATAGCGGCTCAAATTCGAACAGCCCGTACCAGCGCTCCAGCCAAGGATCGGAAACGCGTGGCAATGCGAACACGGGCTCGAGAGCCGGTAACTCGACGGGCGCTCGCGAAAGTGGCAGCAGCAACGGCTGGCAGAGATTTTCGCCGATGGCCCCGCGCTCATCTGCTGCGTCAGGATCAAGCAGGGCGGGCGAAACAAGCAGGGCGGGTCAATCGGCCGGCCGCAGCGAAGACCGCGGTGCGTACGGCTCTTCGCGCGGTTCGGCTTCGGCAGGCCGTGGCTACGGATCGGGCGGGTCATCTCGTCCGCCACTCAATATGAGGCAGCCTATCGTCACTCCGCGTTCTTACGGCGGCGGTCGGTATGGCGGCGGACGTTCTGCTCCCGGCTATGGCGGTGGCCATTCGGCGCCGAGCAGCCACGGTGGCGGATCGTCGCACGGTGGCGGCGGCGGATCGCACGGCGGCGGAGGGCACGGGGGCGGCGGACATGGGCGGTAACACCGCGCCGGGTTCCTTTCCCGGCGTAACAACGCAGCATAGCAACACTCTACCCCAGCAGTGAGACGCGCCAAACGGCGCGTCCCACTGCTTTTTTAATTTTTGAGTTCGTGGAGCAAGGGGCTTCCTCGTCGGCGGCGAAGAGGCGAAATGGGGGTACAATAGTGTTGGTTTTCAAGCGCAAAAAAAGGAATCCGGCTGACGTGTTCCGACGGCTGAGCATCGCGTTGCTTGCAGTTACAGTATCCGTGCCGCTCTCAAGCGCGCAGATGCGCGGGGCGATGGGCAGGCCGGTTTCCGTGGGGCATGCCGGATTTGCACGCGGCGTCAGGGGCGGGATTGGCTTGCATCATACGAGTCCATTCACACGAGGGATTATTCTGGGCTCGCCCTTTTTCTATTCGGACTACGATGGTAGTGCGCCGTACATACTTGAGAAAGATGTTGAGGGAGATGTTGGGAGCGCGCCGCCCCAGTTTGTGGTAGTGCAGCCGGTCTCAGTTGAGGATTCTCCGCGAAAAACCCGGCTGACCCCCTTGCTGATCGAGTGGCAGGGCGATCGTTATGTGCGATTCGGCGGCACCGCGGAAACAGCGGAACGCGGAACCTCTACGCATCCCGATTATGCGGAGCCCACAATCGCTAAGACGCCCACGAAGCCACCCCCGAAACCGGCGATGTCCGCCACGCAGAAGGAGCGCAGCGAATCGCCAGGCGGAGAACGTCCGCCCGCAGTGCTGGTCTATCGCGACGGCCATCGCGAGGAGATCCCAGACTATGCCATCGCGGACGGCGTGATCTACGTCCGCGGCAATAACTGGCAAAACGGCTATTGGACAAAGCGCATCCCGCTCTCCGCGCTCGACGCGCCTGCCACCATGCAAGCCAACCAGCAGCGTGGCGTAAAATTCATGCTGCCATCCGCGCCCAATGTGGTGATCGCCAGTTTCTAGCCGGCCCGCATTACAAGCGTATCCCGCAATTTCTTTCAGCTCGGCGGTACGTCCCTCAGGGCTAAAAGCCCATTCTTCCCGGCCAGAACGGCACGGCTGAACAGGCGCCCCTTCAAAACAAGATCAAAATCCGAGTTCTTCGCCGCCTCTGAAGCCGTGCCCTACCCAAACCTGACTTATGAAACCAGCTCTAGGCTGGAGGGGCACACAAAAATGCCGTGGGTGACGAGCCGCACCAGTTAACCCTTTCGTGCAACCTTTACCAGTTGAACCTTTTTGTGCAACCTTCTTGCGGGGGAGTAGAGTCTAATCAGGTAGGAGCGCTCCGTCCTCGCACATAGGTGCCTCGCTCGAAAGCGCGCTCCCACGTTCGAAGGGAGGTACGGATTATGACCAGCGTCGGTCTTCTCAGATCCCTCATCGCATTTGTGGCTTTCATCGGTCTGGCTCTCACGCCAGATCCAGCATGGGCTCAGCGCGGCGGCGGCGGTCATGGCGGCGGAGGCGGTGGAGGCGGGGCTCATGGCGGTGGAGGCGGTGGCTTCCATGGTGGCGGCGGGTCTTATGGCGGTGGCGGATATCGTGGCGGCGGATCTTATGGCGGTGGGGGATATCGTGGTGGCGGGTATGGCGGCGCGCGGTCTTATGGTGGCGGAGGAAGTCGCTCCTCAGGCGGCGGGTCTGAAGCGGGCCGCAATTCCGGCTCGGCCGGAAATCGGTCATCGTCGAATTATCGTCCCGCAATCAACGATGGCCAGTGGCATTCGTTCGGCAACTCCGGTAGTTCCGCTAGTTCCGCGCGTTTGGGCGAAGGACGCAATTCCGGAGGCTCGGCGAACTCAAGCCTCTCGGCCCGTAATGTCGGAAGTTCCGTGGGCGGTTGGCACTCTTTTGGCACGTCGAGCGGCGCTTCGGCAAGAGGCGCGTCAGGTTTTGCCGGCGGAGCCTCCAGAGGTGCGCCGGGCTTTGGTGGACGTGGCTTTGGCGGGCGTGGATTTGGCCTCGGCTACGGTTTTGGCCGCGGCTACGGTTGGGGATGGGGAGGATGGGGCTTCGGATGGGGATGGCCGTACTGGGGATTTGGCTGGGGACTCGGCTGGGCTCCCTGGTGGTACAACCCTTATTGGTATGCACCGTGGCCGGCGTACGGCTACCCGTACTATTCGGATTACGGGTACGACTGGTCCGACAATCCGCCGTATCGTATGGATCCGTCGGAGGATTTGTCGCCGAATGCATATGACTACGACTTGCCGGGAGGCAGTGTGAGCACTTCTAGCTCGACGACTCAGCCCGAAGCGGCGCCGAACAGTTCAGTTCCAGCGACCCAGCCGCAGCCGAGCTTGGTCGCGCAACCGGAAACCTGAGTTGTGCGGCTCTTCCGGAGATCAGTGACCCGCCCCGGTCAAAGACTACGTTCTCGTTGAACTACGACTGGGAACTAAGACCGGGGTGAAGATTCATGTTCGACTTCCATCGATACGAAATCCGCGCGCTGCTCGTGATCGTCCTGCTCGGGGCCATCTGGGCACCGATGTCATTTGCGCAGCCGGGCCAGGCGCTTCATCCCAAGTACAGCGTGCAATTTTTCCAATTGCAGATGGAAAACCAGGATCTGCGCATGGCCTACCGGGACGTCCAGCCCACGGGCGCCGCCAACGGAAAGGTCGTGCTCCTGCTGCACGGAAAGAATTTATCGGGCTTTTACTGGGAGCCCACCATCGAGTTCCTGGCGCAGCAAGGCTATCGCGTGATTGCGCCTGATCAGCTGGGGTTCGGCGCTTCGTCACGGCCGGACATCCATTGCAGCTTTCACCAGATGGCTCAGAATACGAAGGCGCTGCTTGATCATTTGGGCATCCCACAGGTCGACTTGATTGCGCATTCGATGGGCGGAATGCTGGGCGTGCGTTTTACGCTGCTGTTCCCGGAGACGGTCGAGAAACTGGTGCTGGAGAATCCGATCGGGCTCGAAGACTACCGCAAACTTGTCCCTTACATTCCGCTGCAACAGCAGTATGCGGCGGAGTTGAGCCAGACCTACGGGAAGATGCGC
>JBEKFN010000181.1:0-8497 GCA_050013295.1 Terriglobales bacterium | reverse complement strand
TAGACAGGCAACCTCCGCCTGCTGAGGCAGAGGTCCATCTTGTGAGTACGTTCAGACTTGAGCCCGAACATTTCCATCTCACGACTGGCACGTTCAACCTTTTGTCAAAGACCGATCCGCTTTCCGCCTGAGCGGTGCGCCTTCAGTCCAGCTGGATCATATAGAACGGGGCGGAGCCCCGTCACCACATGGTTCCTGCTGTCCTCGAAACCTTTCAAAGCTATCGCGCTCCGGCGACCGCTGTCAACCCTTTGCTAGCACAGGATTTCCACCTGTTTTCAACAGTGAGGGGAGTTTCCATCCAGAGCTGTTTCGAAGCAAAGGGGGGAACTCTTTTTACAGCGCGCCCGAAAACGCGCCTCCACTTCGACCAGGACTAGGATTAGCCACAAAATCCGGCGCAGGCCGAAGCGGAAGACGACGCAAAAATTAAAGATCGCTGGGAGGCTCTGCTCTTCGCGGAAACCCTTCAGGGAACCTTGTCCCCGAATGCGAACCCCGGAAAGGGGTCAGTTGGAGGCTTACTGAATTGGATGCCCAAAGCGCCCGCGACGATTCAGCGGGCAGCTCAGACACTCAGTCACTTGTCCTCGGCTCGATCTTTTATACCAAACCGCCCGGCGTTACGCAAGGGGGGAATCAAAAAAATTACTGGCGGATGGCCAAGACGTTTGAAATCAGTGGACCGACAGCTACGACACATGGAAAACGAAGGGTTTTCCTCCGCGAGGTTGGATCCCATCCGGACACGATGGCTTGGCGAACATCCGCTTCAATTGTTCTGACGGAAACCTTAGGCCGCTGCGGGAGCTGCGGAGCCCCAACCCCCGTGGTCTTCTTAGGAAAGGGGTATTCGAAAATGAGTTCTCGATGGCGGGCATCTTCCGTTTTTACCGAGATACGCAAGCCTATACAACCGTCCTCGCTACTCCACATAGGCTCGCTAACCAGTTGCCACTTAAGACTGCTTCCATCGACGACGATCAAGCCCTCCATCGTACGCTTGCGCCTCTTCTTTTGCCCATGCATAACCTAACCCCTCCCGTCTCAATGGCCACGCCGACGCTTGACAGCCTCATTTCCGAGCCTATACTAACAAGTATTACTCAGTAATACGCATCCCATGCGAACTACCCAAATCATGAGCATCTCGCTCCCTCCCGCCATGCTACGGCAGTTCGAGGAAGTGCGAAAGAAAGAGTCTCGCACCCGGTCCGAATTGGTGCGCGAAGCGCTCCGCCTCTATTTCGAGGAGCGCTATCCCGCCGTAACGCCCACCCCAGCCGAACTCGCCGCCCTGCGGCGGGGACGAGCCGCTTTTCGCCGGGGAGATTCGGTATCATTGACGCAATTCCTCAATGGCTTGAAACGCAATGGCCTGGAACCTCCACATCACCGGCCCCGCGCAAAAATAGTTTCAAAAACTGCCGGCAAGAGACCAGGCGCGCGTTAGGGACGCCCTGCTTGCGATGCAGCAAGATCCCTTCAGCGGCGACATCAAGCGCCTCAAAGGACAGGCCTCGGCATGGCGGCGGCGTGCCGGCAATTACCGCATCGTCTACGATCTCCACGTTGAAGAGCGCCGGATTGTTGTGGCTGGAATTCTGCGTCGAACCTCGACTACGTACTAGATGCATCCACTCGCAAGCCTATAATTTCAACAGCAACGTGATTTCTGTCGTCCAACTCGGCCAGGTTGATTATGGCGAAGGGCTGCGGCTGCAGCGGAAGTTGGTCGAACTGCGCAAGGCTGGACAGATCGGCGATGTGCTTTTGCTGCTGGAGCACTCTCCCGTCATTACGCTTGGACGCAACGCCAAGGCTGCCAACGTGCTCGCTTCGACCGAAGTGCTGGCGGCTCGCGGGGTTGAGGTGTTCGAGTGCGATCGCGGCGGGGATGTTACGTTTCACGGGCCGGGGCAACTGGTGGGGTATCCCATATTTGATTTGCGCGGGCACCTGGCTTCGCCGGACGGTGATTTGCACTCGCAGCGTTTCGCGGGCGAGGGCGCCCACGCCACACAGGCTCGCAAGACTCTGGGCGTTGTTGACTACGTTCGGCGGCTGGAGGAAGTGCTGATTCGCACCTGCGGCGATTTCGGAATTCCTACGACGCGAATCGCGGGTCTTACGGGAGTGTGGACAGAACCTGACCGTGTGGGATCGGGTTCCTTCGGCTCCGCTCAGGACAAGCTTCGACCCGATCAGGGCGGGTCGGAGACCCGCCACCACACAAGCGCCGAGGCGAAGATCGCCGCCATCGGCGTACACATTTCTCGCTCGGTTACTTCGCATGGATTTGCTTTGAACGTGAATACGGATCTCAGCTGCTTCAATCTGATTGTGCCTTGTGGAATTGAAGCAAAGGCGGTGACCTCGATGCAGAAAGAATTGGGACGCGAGTGTGATCTGAATGAGGCGGCGCAGGCGGTGTCACGAAACTTTGGTGGCGTGTTTGGGAGCCAGATGCTGTGGGTGGAGACGATCGACGCGTTGCTTGGAAACGCCGTGGGAGTGCCGATGAAAGCGCCGGACGAGTTGCGGCGGGTGCACGGCGATGAAAAACTATTTGTTGGCTGACGCGCGGCTTTGTTTTTAGCGCCAGTATTCGCGGGCGGGGGCGCCCGCGCCACATGGTGGTAGCATGTTCGCGGATTGATCTTGATCATGGCGAAGAAGAAAGCGAAGAAAAAAATCGTTCCCGCCGCGAAGCCGCGCCGGACAAACTCCGACTCAGAGCTCAAAGCTGAGAGCCAAAAGCCAAGGGCTAAAAGCGCAGAGCCGGACGGCGATCTCCGTAGCTACACCATCCGCGATTACAGATTGGAAAAGCCTTCGTTCACGTTACGCCAGGTGCGCGCGGGCGACGAGGTTCGCTATGAGGTGGAGAGCGGCGATCTTTCTCGGCCCGCGCCGCCGATTCGCGAATCGAAGTACCTGAGCCGCGAGCAGTGCATCGAAATCTACCGCTGGATGCTGCTCAATCGGCGCATGGAAACGGCGCTGGAAAATCTCTACAAGCAGGGGCAGGTGGTTGGGGGAGTTTACTTTGGACTGGGGCAGGAAGCTTGCTCTTGCGCTTCGGCTTACGCTCTTAATAAGGATGAGTGGCTGGGGCCGATGATTCGCAACCAGGGGGCGCTGCTGGTGCGCGGCTTCTCGCCCGCCGACATCATGATGCAGTATATGGCGAAGTCTGGATCGCCCACCAAAGGGCGCGATGCTTCGTCGCACTTTGGCGATATTGAAAAGCGTAATGTGGTCTCGCCGATTTCTACTTTGGGCGATTTGATTCCGGTACTTGCCGGCGTGGCGCTGGGGGCGCGGCTGCAGGGCAAACACATCGCGGTCATGACTTACATCGGCGATGGGGGGCAGTCCACGGGCGTGACTTATGAGGGGCTGAATTTCGCCGCTGTGCAGAATCTTGGGCTGGTGCTGATCGTCGAGAATAATCTTTGGGGATACTCCACGCCTGCCGACATGCAGTTCCGGGTCAAAGATCTGGCCGAGCGCGCCATCGCCTACGGAATCCCGGGCGTCATTGTCGATGGCACCGACGTCTGCCAGGTTTATGACGCTTGCCACGAAGCTTGCGAACGGGCGCGGCGGGGCGAGGGTCCGACTTTGATCGAAGCTAAGATGATGCGCATGAAGGGGCACGCTATTCATGATGCGGCGGAGTATGTCCCGAAGCCGTTGTTTGAGTATTGGAAAAAGCGCGATCCGATCGCCCGCCTGGAAGATTATCTGGTGAACGCGAAAAAGTGGCTGTCGGCGGCGGAAAACGAAAAACTGATGGCCGGCGTTGAGCGGCAACTCGAAGCCGATCGGGAGCTCGCGGTGAATTCTCCCATGCCGTCGCCTGAATCGGCCGCGGGCGGCGTGTATTGCGAAGCCGGATGCCACCAGATCAAACCCAAGTATGCGATGCCTCAGTCTCGGACGATTGGAGCGCGCGGCGGAAAATCCCCCGGCCCGAAGCGCTCGGAGGCAGCGGTGCATCTGAAGTAAGCTTCCAAGGGCTCTCCTCTAGCTTTTGGCGAACTGATAAAATCGAGCTTCGTCATGTCCACCTCATCCCAACTCGTCCAGATTGAGCTTCGGCCGCCCATTCGCAGCCCCAAGCCTTCGTGGCTCAGGGCCAAGGCTCCGGGTGGCGACAACTTTCATAACCTGAAGAAGCTGGCGCGCGGGCTTGGGCTGCATACGGTTTGCGAGTCGGCGCAGTGTCCGAATATTGGAGAGTGCTGGCACCATCACACCGCGACCTTCATGCTGCTGGGCGATATCTGCACGCGGCGTTGCGGCTTTTGCGCGGTGCCCAAGGGGCGTCCGGCAGCGATTGACTGGGACGAGCCGCGGCGCGTGGCCGAAGCGGTGGCAACGCTTGGGTTGCGTCATGCGGTCGTGACCAGCGTGAACCGCGACGACGACAACGTGGGCGGCGCTCGGATTTTTGCGGAAACCATCCGGCAGATTCGTGAGTTGGTGCCGGAGTGCCGGGTCGAGGTGCTAATTCCCGACTTCCAGGGGCTGGAAGAAGCGCTGCGCATTGTGCTCGAAGCGAAGCCCAACGTGCTCAACCACAATACCGAAACCGTCCCGCGGCTCTACCGCGCGGTGCGCTCGGGAGCGCGCTATAAGCGGACGCTCGATCTGCTGGCGAATGCCAAAACTTGGGACCCGGCAATGGTTACCAAGAGCGGCGTGATGGTTGGAATTGGCGAGGAGACCGACGAACTGATCGAAGTCTTCCGCGACTTGGGCGAGCGCGGTGTGGATATTCTGACGATTGGGCAGTATCTGCGTCCTTCGAAAGATCATCTGCCGATGACGCGCTACTACACGCCTGCCGAGTTTGTCTCGCTGAAAGAAACGGCGCTGAAGTTTGGATTCAAGCATGTTGAGTCGGGGCCGCTGGTGCGGTCGAGTTATCACGCGCATGAGCAGGCGGAGGTGGCGGCGAGGTAGGCGGTCGTTAGTCGTTGGTCGTCAGTCGTTGGTCGCTAGTCGCTAGTTATTGGCAAATGCAGGTCCCTCGCTCCGCTCGGGATGACAATCCCTAGCAGGCTGCGGAAAAACTAGTTTCCGGATAGAAAGTGTGACCTCAGCGGCTGAAGCCGTCGATAAAAATAAACCAGTTATCGCAGCGGTAAACCGCTGCGCCACCCAAAAGCAAATGCAACGCCGAGTTTTTCCGCAGGCTGCTAAAAAGAGTTGTTGACGACGACTGAGGGGTGCTATGGCTGATGGGCCGAGCGAACGACCAACGACTGACGTCGACCAACGACTGCCTTCTGCCTTATGCAATCAGAAGACTTTCACGTGGAAGGTCAGATATTTCTTGGGGTTTTCCCGGATGGATTTCACCAGTTCCCGCGCCTCCACCAGCATCTGGTTGCTGTTGTTGTAAAGCGCAGGGTCCTTGAACAGCAATCCCGCCGTGCCCTCGCCCTTTTCCAGGCGCTCGGAGAGTGACGCCAGATTATTCATCGTCGTCTGCAGCTTGGCGGCGAATTCCTGATCGTGCGCCATCTTGCCCAGCGCGCCCTTGCCGGCATTGATGTCATCGGTCAACTGGCGAACGTTGGCGACCGTCTTGTTCGCGTTGTTGTACAGCTCGGGATCTTTGAGCAGTTTTCCGGCCGTGCCATTGCCCTGCTGTAACTCGTCCACCACCGCGTTCAGCTTGTCAATGGCAGCGACCGCTTTTTTGTACACTTCGTCGCTGGTAAACAGCGGGCCGAGCGAGCCCTTGCCCTTCTGGATATCATCGACCAATCCCTTGAATTCAACAACCGTCGCGTTGAGCTGGTCGTACAAGGCGGGACTGTAAATGACTTTCCCGATCGAACCCTGGCCACTTTCGATAAAGGCCACAATGCGATCCACCCGCTTCAGCAGCGCGTCCATGTTCTGCAGGGTGCCCTGGCTGGCGCGCACCACGTCCTGGATATCGGGCTGGTTGCGGGCTGCCAACGTGTCTCCGTCCCTTGCCTCCGCAGCGCTCGCTGTCGAACTGTCAATGTCCACGTAGGTTTCGCCCAGGACCCCAGCCGTGGCCAATAACGTAATGGAGTCTTTGCGCAAATTGAATTTGTACTTGGTGTTGACCTTCATCGTGACTTCGACCGGCGTCGTGAGCTTGTTGGGCACGATCCGGATGCCGGTCACATTGCCGATGTCCACACCCGCCAAACGCACGGGCGCGCCTTCGCGCAAGCCGCCGGCATTATCGAAGTACGATCGCAGCGTGATCTTGCGGGTGAACCATCCGCCGGTGCCGCTCATTACGAAAATCAGGACGGCGAGTGTGATGCTCGCGAAAAGGAGGGTGAGTCCCACGCGTAGCTGCGACCATTTGAGCTGCTTCTGGCTAGGCAAGGTGGTCTGTAAACGACAGAAGCATCATAACAAACGCCGCGGAATTTCAGCATTCACGAGTTTCTTGCGGGTGGAAAAGGGCGGAGCTTGCGCCAAAACGAAGGTTCCCACCCTTCGCGTCTGGCTGTTTGGCGCGAAGAGTGGGAGCTTTTTTATGTGAACATTGCCGGTTTACATCGCCGGTTAACGGTCCTCACGGGCCTGGCGTTTCTGTTCGGCCTTCGCCTGTTTCTGCGCTTTCTTCTGAGCCTGCTTCTCCTGCTTGCTGGGCTTGGAGTTCGGCTTCGGGTTGTCACGGGATGACGTCTGTCCCCGGCTTCCCGCTCCATTATCCTCGGGCCGTGTCATCGAGCGGTCGTTGGAACTGGAACCGGAACTGGAGTTGGAGTTGGAGTTGCCGCCATTTCTGGCTGGCTCATTGAACCCGCGATTGCCCGCACGATTGTCCGCAGACGTCCCGCGCGCTTCCTGCGGCGACATCTTGGGCTCGCGATACGGCTCTCCAGCCGCGCTGGCTCTCTCCACGCTGCGTCCCGAGAACTCGCCCGGCCTGGCTGTCGCCGCAATGGCTGGACGCCCGTGATTCTCGGATGCGAACAGCTGCCGGTTCTGGCTGGCGGCATGTTCGTGTTCGGTTTGCGCTCCGAGCGCCGCGGTATGCTGCTCGCGCCCATACGCTTCCTCTTGCGGAGTTGGCCGCGCTTCGATACCTCCGGGGCCGTTGAAGGCCACATGCGTGTTATTCACGATGACGGTGCGGTTGTAGACGTTCCTCACATTGGTCACGTTCACGTTCAGCACTGCGCGGTTGTAGAAGAAAGCTCCGCCTCTCCATTCGCCGCCCGCGAAACCTACTCCGCCGTATCCGAAGCCGTAGTTAATCCCACCGTAGAAGCCAACGTGCTGTCCCCAATAGCCAGCGTGCCAGCCATAGAAGCCGCCCGTGAAGCCCCAGTAGCCGGGGGTCCAGAGCATCCCCACCGGCGCAACCACCCATGTGCCGGGAACCCAGTAGTAACCGTTGACGTCACTCCACGCCCAATAACCCGGGGTCCAGAGATAACCCGGACCGGGACAGATGGGCTGTGCGTACACGGGCAGCGCTGGCGGGCCGATCCGCACTGAGATCCCAATCCCGATCGCGATCTCTGCCGACGATGTCGGCGAGAGCGACAGCACCGAAACCGTCAACATCAAAACTCCCGATACCAATCCTGATACCAACCTGCGAACGGAGCGTTTCATTTTCTTTGCCTTTCCTTCAGTCTCGCCATTTTGGGCTATTGCCGGTAACCCCGGCCTGATTCCGTTTCGGCTGTATAAACCCTGACCATTTGCGCTTGTTGCGCGGGCGCAGAAAGTTGTTTTGGATCAGTAGGTTGGTATCTGGCAGCGGCTGGATCTGCCGAGCTTTGCTCGGCTGGACGGCTGACCACCCCAGCCCGCGAAAAGCGCGCGGTCTGGGGACCCCGGCGGGGGCGGCCGTCCCTACGTGATTTTTGTGAAGGCTGGGATCAATTTTCGAGAATGACGTGGGCCAGAGCTTCTTCGGAAGTGTGGGTGAGTGAGAGCGCGATGTTTTTGGTGCCGAGCTTGGCGGCGATGGCCGCCGCCTCACCGTGAAATTGAATAGTGGGACGCTGCCCTTTCGGTCGCACCACTTCGATATCGCGCCAGCGGACACCACGACTCCATCCCGTACCCAGCGCTTTCATCCCGGCTTCTTTGGCGGCGAAGCGTGCGGCATAGCTTTCAAAGCGGCGGGCTCTTCGTTCGCAATAACGGATTTCGCCTTCGGTGAAGATGCGACGAAGAAAGCGGTCGCCAAACCGTTCGATGCTTTGGCGGATGCGAGGAACTTCAGCGATGTCAACCCCGGTGCCGAGAATCATAGGAGCATTGTTAATTTTTAATTTGTAATTGGCAATTTGCCAGCGAACTATCTAGTCAATCCAATTAGTCAATCCAACCGACCTGAAAAACATTCAGAAGAGTTCGCCGCCGCGGTAGATCACTTGCCCATCGATCATTCTTGCTTCGGGCAAAAGTTTGTGCGGGCGTGGGGGACCTTCCGCATCAATATGCAGGATTTCGTGACCATGTGCGACGA
>JBEKFN010000180.1:0-8558 GCA_050013295.1 Terriglobales bacterium | reverse complement strand
ACGACTGGCGTCGGCAAGCTGAGCGATGTGCACATCGCCGGAGACCAGGTCCGCGAGTTGCAAGTTAACCTGGTGCGCTCGCACGCCGTCGGCGTGGGCGAACTTCTTTCAATTTCCGACACGCGGGCCATGATGCTGCTGCGCGCCAACTCGCTCGCGAAAGGCAACTCGGGCGTGCGCGCCATCACCATCGACACCATTTGCGAGATGCTCAATCGGGGTGTGACGCCGAGGGTCCCGTCGCAGGGCAGCGTAGGAGCGAGCGGCGATCTTGCGCCGCTGGCACACCTGGCCCTGGCATTGATCGGTGAAGGCGAATGCTTAGACGAAAAAGGTGCGCGTATCGCCAGCGCCGAAGCGTTGAAGCGCGCACAAATCAAACCGCTGGTCCTCGAAGCGAAAGAAGCGGTATCGCTCATCAATGGCACACAAGCTATGCTCGCCATCGGCATCCTGATGCTGCTTGAAGCGGAGACGCTGGTCGACACCGCCGACGTCATCGGTGCGATGGCATGCGATGCCCTCAAGGGAACGAACGTCGCTTTCGACGAGCGCATTCAAAAGGCTCGACCCCATCCCGGACAAATCAGGAGCGCAGCGAACCTGCGCCGTCTGCTCGAACAGAGTGAGATCCGCGATTCGCATCGCGACTGCGGACGCGTGCAGGATTCCTATTCGTTGCGCTGTATCCCGCAGGTGCATGGCGCGGTGCGTGACACGCTCGCCCATTGCCGTGTAGTGTTTGAGACCGAAGCGAATTCGGCCGTCGATAACCCGCTGGTGTTCGTGAAAAATCCGAAGGCAGCGGACGGCGAGGGCGACGTTCTCTCGGGCGGAAACTTTCACGGCGAGCCTCTCGCGTTCGCGCTCGACTTTCTGGCGATTGCGTTGAGCGCTCTGGCTGGCATCAGCGAGCGGCGCCTGGAGCGCATGGTGAACCCCGCGCTCAGTGAAGGTTTGCCGCCATTTCTCGCGCCGGGTGCGGGACTGAACTCGGGCTTCATGATGGCGCAAGTGACCGCCGCGGCGCTGGTGAGTGAGAACAAAGTGCTGGCGCATCCCGCGTCGGTCGATTCGATTACGACGTCGGGGAATAAAGAAGACTACGTCTCCATGGGCATGGTCGCGGCCAATAAGCTGAAGAAGGTGGTGGAGAACACGCGCAACACGCTGGCCATCGAGGCCATGGCGGCGGCACAGGCAATTGATTTCCTCGCCCCGCTAAAGACTTCCAAGCCTTTGCGGGAGGCGCACGCGGCGATCCGGTCGGTGTGCGCGACCATGGACAAGGACCGCGTGATGTACCAGGATTTCGCGCGCATCGCGGAGTTGATCGCCAGTGGGAAGGTGGCCGAGGTGCTGCGATAAAGAATGTTCTCTCATCCGACAAAGGCTTTGCCTAGGCCGATTTGGCTGCCGACCCATCCAACCCCAGTTCGCTCGCATTCGCCTTCATGGCTTCGATGCAGAAAGCGATGTGCTCCTCCAAATCCACACCGAGATCGGCAGCGCCTTCGATGATGTCTTCGCGATGGACGCTGCGGGCGAAGGCTTTGTCCTTCATTTTTTTGCGGACGGACTTGGCTTCGACTTCGGCCAGCGATTTTCCCGGCTTGACGAGAGCGCAGGCGGTGATGAATCCGGCGAGTTCATCGCAGGCGAAGAGGGTCTTTTCCATCGGCGAGAGGCGCGCAACGCCGCTGTACTCGGCGTGCGACATGATGGCGCGGCGCACTTCTTCGGAATACCCTCGTTCCTTTAGAATCTCGCAGCCTTTGTAGGGGTGGTCGTCGGCGGTCGGGTATTTCTCGTAGTCGAAGTCATGGAGAAGGCCGACCAGGCCCCACAATTCTTCGTCGGCTCCGGCTTTGCGGGCGTAGGCGCGCATGCAGGCCTCGACTGCGAGTGCATGTTTTCGAAGACTTTCCGATTGGGTGAACTCAGTTAGTAAACACCATGCGGTATCGCGTTGATTCATGTTTTTTCCCCGTTTCCTGGCGATTTCCGGCGCTTAACTATGGTTTGTTTCGATAAATACTTTGTCTTCTCGCACATTTGTCTTGACTTCCACAGGCCCAATCCAGCAGATTACGCTCTAGTTGGCTTTGAGAGTAGCCCCCCCGCTCTGGCACTCGCAAAACCTGAATGGCTACCACACTTACTCCCGTGGACTCACGGGAAGTTGTACGATGCGATCATTGTCTTTTGGTGCAATTCCGCACATCAAATAGCCTCTGCCGCCGTTGCCATCTGTCATTGGATGAGGACGAGGCGGAGATCGCCGCTATGACGGCGGCGCCAGAAGTGTTGCCGGTGAACGTCGATTCTAACGGACGCGGGCATCTGAAGCTGGCGTACTCGATTCGATCGCTGCGGCTGCGCAGCGGTTTGAGCCAGCGGCAACTGGCGCTGCGCATGTCGGTGCCGCGGACTTACGTGTCGAAAATCGAAAACGAGAAGGCGACGCCGACGCTGTCTTCATTGGAGCGGCTGGCGAGAGCGCTCGAGGTCAGTGTGCCGGATTTGCTCTCCGGTGGAGAACGGAACCGGCAGGAGGAAGTGCGCGAGTTGATGGAAGATCAGTTCGTGGCCGAAGTAATGCCGTATCTGTCGCAGCTGAACGGAATGCAGATGTCGAGCATTCTGGCGCAGGTGCGCGACTTGACGGTGCGGGTGCGACGGAGCGCGTAACCAGTATTGTGAGCGCTCGATGAGTTATGCGGTGGACGGACGGGCGAGGGCGCCCGTCCCCACACGCTTCTTCAGGTTTTGTCCGGGCACACAACCAACTGGACAGCCGGGGCCTTCGGGCTCCGGCTTTTTTTGCGGGCGGAAGGCGCCATTCTGTCATCATTCCCCAAGCCAACCGGTCGGTATGAGAATTTCGTGATTACTGCCGGCCGTGCTTAAATAAAAAGTTGGGCGCCGATTTTTGCGTCATCCCCGCGCGCGGCATCCAGCCTCAAGTCAGACCGAACTGTAGATCCCTCGTTGGATGACAATCTGTAAGAGCTAGCCGTTTTGGAGATGGAGGATCTTTGGACTTCCAGTTGAACGAAGAGCAACTGCACCTTAAGAAGAGCGTGCGCGAGTTTGCTGAACGTGAGATTGCACCGAACGTCATGAAGTGGGATGAAGCCTGCGAATTCCCGCTGGCGACGATCAAGGAACTAGGAAAGCTCGGACTGATGGGCACGATCTTCCCGCCCGAATACGGCGGCGCGGGTATGGGCTACGTGGAGTACGTCACGGCCATCGCGGAACTCGCGAGCGTGGACGGTTCGGTGGGGATCATTGTAGCGGCGCATACGTCGCTGTGCTCGAACCACATTTATGTGGCGGGAAACGAGGGGCAGAAGAAGAAGTATGTCCCGAAGCTCGCCACCGGCGAGTACATCGGAGCATGGGGGCTGACCGAACCCTCGGCTGGGTCGGACGCGGGCAGCGCCCGCATGGCGGCGGCGCGGGCGAAGGGCGGATGGGTGCTCAACGGCACCAAGACTTTCATCACCAATGGCCACTATGCGGACGTGGCAGTCGTGCTGGCGGTAACCGATCGCGCGGCGCACACGCACGGGCTTTCGGCGTTCATTGTGGAGAAGGGCACCAAGGGATTCCGCGCCGGGAAAAAAGAAAACAAGCTCGGCCTGCGCGCCAGCGATACGGCGGAGCTGATCTTCGAAGACTGCTTTGTGCCGGCCGAGAACCTGCTGGGTGGGGAAGGGAACGGATTTAGAGACGCCATGCGCGTTCTTGACGGCGGGCGCATCTCGATCGCCGCGCTCTCGCTCGGCATGGCCGAGGGCGCATACGGGGCGGCGCTGAAGTATTCGAAAGAGCGGCAGCAGTTTGGCAAGGCCATTTCGGAATTTCAGGCGATCCAGTGGAAGCTGGCCGACATGGCAACGGAAATCGAGGCGGCAAAGCTTCTGACGTTGCGCGCCGCCGCCATGAAAGATGCCGGGATGAAGACTACGCTCGAATCGTCGATGGCCAAACTTTACGCCAGCGAGGTAGCCGTGAGATGCGCCAACGAAGGCGTGCAGATCCACGGCGGCTACGGGTTCATCAAGGACTATCCGGCGGAAAAGTTTTATCGCGACGTGAAACTGTGCACGATTGGCGAAGGGACGAGCGAAATCCAGCGACTGGTGATTGCACGACAGCTGCTGAAAGAATAAACCCGACAGCCTTCGGCATCAGCGCCTCTTCCCCCGCACAAACACATCCATGCCAAAAATCACGCTGCGCCCCGGCATGGCCACGCCTGGAATCTCCTGGTATCCCGTGTTTGTCAGATTTGAAAATGCCAGGTGTGCGTCCACCATTTTGAACTCGCGCCCGACGCTCGCATCCCAGAGCGCATAGGGATCGCTTGCATATCGCTTCACCACACCGATCCGGCTGCGGGCGACGACTTTTCCTGGCAGCGTTCCTTGCCATCTCACTACCGCATCGTTCGACGGATAGTTGAAAGCGTATTCGGATATGCGCCCGGGGAGTGGACCTTGCGCGCTGTACACTCCGGTATAGGCCACATTGATCTGCTGGCGTTGCACCCGCATTCCAAACGACGCTTCCACTCCAGTGAAATTCAGGCGCGCAATGTTTTCCGCTTGGTAGGGATTGCTTGTCGAAACCGGGCTTGACGAAAATGCCACCCAGTCGATGTCGTTCTGATCGCGCCTCTCGAAGACGGTGACTTCCGCCTTATAGCGTCCTCCCTGGTCCCACAGCAGACCGCCTTCGTAGCCCCAGGAGGTTTCCGGGAGCAGGTTCGGGTTGCTCACGTTAACCGGATCTTTGTAATAGAGGTCGGTGTAGCTGGGTAGCCGGAAGGCGCGGCTGGCGCTCGCTTTCAACTTCCAACCCGGCTTCAGCCACACGCCGCCGGTCAGGGTCGGACTGAATTTCGACCCGTTGGTATCGAATACCTCTTCCCGCGCGCCCAGCGAAAACGAGAAGCGGCGCAATGCCCTGACGTCGTAGTCCATATACCCGGCGCTGCGGGTGCGCCAGTGGTCGCCCAAATTGTTGCTGTGGATCGATTCGTAGAATCCCTCGCCGCCGTAGAACAAGCTCGCGTTTTGTCCCAACTTTTCCGTGCGGCGAACCGCTCCTTGTAAGCCTTGATCGATGTGGTTGTTTTCGTAGACGGAAGGATCGTCTCGCACAAGGATGAATTCGTCCGTGTGTCGGCGATAGCCGAAGTCGAATTCCGTCTTCTTGCCCAGGTCCTGCTTCAACCCGGCAAACCATGACTTCGTTCTCTCCCATTCAGGATAGTCGCCATAGAAATCGTTTGCGCCAAAAGGCTTGTCGCCTAATCCCAACATGATCAGGCTGCGGCCCAGCGCGGTCTGTGCTCCGCTGTTCGAGAAAATTGTCAGACTGCGATAGTCGCGGTCCGGCATGAAGCCCGTGGAAAAATCCCGTGCCATATCCAGTTCTTCGTCCAGCCGGCTGGCCACAAAGCCGGCCGAGAACGTTTCCTGGTTGATTCCGAAATTGCCAATCGCGGCGCCCGCCTGGGCTTCGGAGTACTGCGGCGGCCCGGTGATGAAATTGACGGTCCCAGCCATGGCATCCGACCCATAAAGCGTGGAACCCGCTCCCGGCAGAACTTCAATGCGCGCGAGCGCGCCGGTGGGCAAGGGCAGGTCGAGATCGTGGTGGCTGGTCTGGACGTCATCCATGCGTAAACCATTCAACAGGACCAGCGTTTGCTCAAAGGTGGAACCGCGAATAGTAAGGTCGGCTTGCACGCCATCCGGAGCGCGTTCCTGTAAATCGATCGAGGGATCCAGTTGCAGGTAATCGACCCAGTGCGTGTAGAGCAACGGTTGCTCTCGCGTGTCGATCACGGCGATAGAGCGGTCGATGTTTTCGACCGGTGCGGGCATCAACGTTCCCGTGACCGCGACGGTTTCTTTTCGCGCTGGAATTTTTCCGTTTCCGCAATTGGCGCTGACGGCGTTTGGTGACTGGGCCGATTGTCCTGGTGGGGATTGTCCTGCTGAGGATTGTCCTGCTTGGGATTGTCCTGCTTGGGATTGTGCAACTTGCGGGCAAGGAGTTTCCTGCGCATCCGCTTCACCTTCGTTCGACAAGCCGTAAGCAAGAAAAAGCGCGAGTAAGATAACCGGGGTCGAGGGCACGCAGATTTCCTTCCGCCGGGCAAAACGAATGGTTCCATATCACTCTACTCTTATCTTTTCGCACAGGTTGCGAGTGACTACGCGTCGCTTACCGGCCCAGTTACCGGTAGGGGTGCTTCGACTCCAGGATCTACTTCGCAAGCGAAGCAGATCCTTCCGCTCAGCATGACAAGAAATGGATGTGTTTCAACACGAACAATAGCAGGGAACTGTCCGGCTTTAGATCGAAACTGGCGGGCGTGTTTTCCTGCGGAACCTGCTTTACACTGAGTTGTTGAATTCAAACTCCCAGATCTTAACGGATCAGCTCCGCTCAGGTGACCCCCGCGCTCTGGCTCGCGCCATCTCTATGATCGAGAACCGCGCTGCGGGCTGGTCGGACCTCCTCAAGACGCTGTTTCCGCATACGGGCAAGGCGCGCGTCATCGGTCTGACCGGCTCTCCCGGATCGGGCAAGAGCACGCTGGTTGATCAGCTCGCTAAGCACTATCGCAAAGAAAATCAAACCGTTGGCATTATCGCCGTCGATCCGACCAGCCCTTACACAGGCGGAGCGATTCTGGGCGACCGCATCCGCATGCAGGATCACTATAGCGATCCGGGGATTTTCATCCGCAGCATGGCCACACGCGGATCGCTTGGAGGGTTGGCGCGTGCCACGGCCGATGCCGCTACTGTGCTCGATGCCTCGGGCCGCGACCTGGTCATGATCGAAACGGTTGGCGTCGGGCAGGACGAAGTCGATATTGTGCGGCTGGCCGATGTCACCATCGTGATTCTGGTGCCCGGCATGGGCGACGATGTGCAGACGATCAAAGCCGGGATCATGGAAATCGCCGACATCTTCGTGATCAACAAAAGCGACCGCGAGGGAGCTGAGCGGGTGGAGCGCGAGATTCGCGCCATGCAATCGCTCGCCACTCGCGACGACCACTGGACGCCGCCAATCGTGAAGACCGTCGCCAGCGAGGGCGTGGGAACCAAAGAGTTGGCGGACGCGATCGCAAGCTATGAGGCGTACCTTAAGAAAGGGAACCTGGTCCTTAAGAAGAACGTCGAGAACTGGCAGGAACGGCTGGTCGAGATGCTGCGCGATGCCATGCTGGAAAAAGCGCGCGCTCACCTGGAGACGGACGGCGGCAGCCTCGAGCGTTATGCGGCGGAGATCGCCGAGCACAAGCGCGACCCGTATTCGCTGGTGGAGGAGATTGTCGGGGCATTAAGAAACACGTAGGGGCGGACGCATTCGTCCGCCCCGCGGAGCGCAGCTCCGCAACATAGGCGAGCTGCGCTCGCCTGCCCGGACGAATGCATCCGGGCCTACGCGACTCTTGTTTGGTCTTACGTGTGGAAGGAGCTGCGGAATGTTCCAGATTGATCATCTTGGCATCGCAGTGAAGTCGCTGGCGTCGGCGAAGTCGATTTACGAGAAGCTCGGGCTGAGCGTTTCTCCGGTAGAGACCGTCGAGCAGGAAAAAGTTCGGCTGGTGATGGTGCCGGTGGGCGAGAGCCGGCTGGAGCTGCTGGAAGCGACTTCGGACGATTCGACTATCGCCAAGTTCATCGCCAAGCGCGGCGAGGGGCTGCATCATGTTTGCATGCGGGTTCCGGACCTGGCGGCGGCGGTGGCAAAATTGAAGAGCGACGGCGTGCGCCTGGTATCGGAAGAGATCAAGACGGGCGCGGGCGGACACCGGTATGTGTTCGTGCATCCGCAGAGCACGGGCGGCGTGTTGCTCGAATTAGTGGAGAGTAGTCATTTGTAACTGGTAATTCGTAATTGGTAATTGGAGATTTGAAAAGAGCGCAGGTTGAACGCGAAGGTTTTGAAATTGCAAATTACAAATTACCAATTACAAATCCCCCAGCTCCTGCTCGCCGTGGACACTTCCGGGAAGAACGGCAGTCTGGCGCTGGCCCGCCTGATGCCGGGTCAGAGCGATAGCGAAATCAGTGTGCTTGAAGTTGTGCCGCTCGCCGGCGGCGCGTTTTCGGCGCAACTCGTACCGCAGATTGCCGCGCTGCTGAAAAAGCACGGATATAGTAAGACCGATCTGGGAGCCTTTGCGGTCGCCAGCGGTCCCGGGTCGTTTACGGGGCTGCGCGTGGGCTTGGCCGCCGTTAAGGCCCTGGCCGAGGCGCTGCAGAAGCCAATCGTCGCAATTTCGCTGCTGGAGGCGGTTGCGTGCAGTGGCGCGGCGCGTGGGCGGGTTCTCGCGGCGCTGGATGCGGGCCGGGGTGACGTGTATGTCGGCGACTACGAACTCGAGCCTCAGATGCGCCACTGCCGCATGCACAGCGAACGCCTGCTGAACAGGGAAGAGTTTCTGGCCGACGCCAGGGGGAAGGCTGTCGTCACGCCCGATGCCGGGTTGGCGGCGACGGTTCGAGCTGCGGGAA
>JBEKFN010000179.1:0-8604 GCA_050013295.1 Terriglobales bacterium | reverse complement strand
AGGCTCATCACCAAAGACAGCGGCGTGGTGATTCGCCCCTGGCTGCAAGCCTTTGCCTGGCGGACGAAGACTTACTCGCCCCAGTATGTTGAAGTTCAGACTGAAGTAGCGAAACAGAAAGGCGGAATCGGCTTTCTGTTCTGGAACGCCAATAACGACTACTCGAAGCCCTACACCGCCATGCCGGAAATGCGCGCCGCCAAAAACAAAGATCGTTACTTCCGGGGCGACGAAGTTGGCTCCAAACCCGACCCCGCCATGGCGACTCCGATTGCCTCAACCGTATCGCCCGTCACCGCACCCAACACAAATGTAGAGACGCTTGCCCCGTCCGCCAGCGATAGCAGCCACCACGCCCAAAAAATCTGGCGCCATTAGAGCACGTTGCGAAAGACTCGGGTTTCGTATCTACAGGGTGCGTTGCCAGCCCGCCTAAAATCGGATGCCGGTTTTCACATCTGCCTTTCGGACCTGTGGTGAAATAGAGACGTGCAACTTCGCCAGGCTTTGAATGCGGCGGTCGAATTTCTGACGGTGGCGCGAGTTCCTTCTCCGCGAATGAATGCGGAACTGCTCATCATGTTCACGCTTGATTGCGACCGGGCGTATCTCTATGCGCATCCTGAGCGGGAATTGACGGCGGAGGATCTCGCGCGCTGTGACGAGGCTCTCGCTCGGCGTGCTACGGGCGTTCCGGCGCAGTACATCACCGGGCATCAGGAATTTTGGGGGCTCGATTTTATCGTGTCGCCGGCAGTGTTGATTCCTCGTCCGGAGACGGAGCATGTGGTGGAAGCGGTGCTGGAGCTGGCGAGGCGAGCGCAACCGGACGGGCGGAGTCGCCCGTCCCCACACGGTCTACGCATCGTCGATGTGGGTACGGGGTCGGGAGCGATTGCACTTGCTTTGGCTCAAGAGCTGCCATCTGCGGAAATCCACGCAACGGACATTTCGCCCGAGGCGCTGGACATCGCTCGCGCCAATGCGGCACGGCACGAGCTTACATCGCGAATCGAGTTTCACGGGACGGACTTACTCAGCGGGCTGCCGACGGGGTCCTTCGACTTTGTGGTTTCGAATCCTCCCTACGTGGGCGAGGCGGAAGAAGATTCGGTGCAGCTCGAAGTGCGCAAGTTCGAGCCGCGAAACGCGGTGTTTGCGGGGCCGACCGGGGTGGAAGTGATCGAGCGGATGATTCCGCAGGCGCGTGCGGCGCTCGCCCCGGAGGGATGGCTGGTGTTCGAAATCAGCGGGACGATTGCCGATCGAGTGCGGAGTCTGCTCTTGAGTTGGGACGAGGTTGAGATCAGGAACGATTTGCAGGGGATCGCGCGGGTGGCGATGGCGAGAAAAGCAACGAGTGGCTAAGCGCGTCGAGTTGTCGAATCTCCTGTAGAGACGCGGCTTGCCGCGTCTCCGCACGGCAGTAAGACGGGCAAGCCCAGTCTCTACTTAGAACGTAACTCGCACGCCGAGCTGGGCGGCGAATGGAATTCCAACCGTTGTGCCGGGGCCGAAGAAATCTCCCAGAGCGCCCTCGGGTATCTCGAGCTGCTTCAGGCTGGTAATGGGCGCGGTTTGAGAGCAGTCTGCTACTGTGCAAATGCTGGTGACATTGGTGATACCGGTGACTGGATCTGGCTGCATCTGCGGCGCGGGAACCGGCAACTGAGCTACATTGACGGCAAAATTAGCGCCGGGATTATTGCGGTTGAAGATGTTGAAGAACTCCGCGAACGGATTTATCCGCCAGCGCTCGCCGATCTTGAACGGGCGCGTGACGCGCAGGTCCACCTGGATGTAAGGCGTGCCGCGGAATTCATCGAGGCTGGTGGGCTGTCCATTGACATAAATGCGGTCGGTATTGTCCAGGTTAGTGATGGTAATGGGACGGGCGCTCTCGAATTGGGCGACGCTGCTCACTTCGAAGCCGCCGGGGACATGCACCGTACCGGCGAGCACAAAGCGATGACGAACGTCTTCGCCGGACGGGCCATAATCGCCGGGCCGGAATGCGTTCCGTGGATCACATACGCCATTCACATAGTCAAAGAGTTCGCCGAGCAGGCAGCCCCAGGTCTCCGCCTTGGAGAGCGTGTAGTTCGCAACCAGATTGAAGCGGCGCATATTGCCCTGCACATGCAGCATCAGAGCGTTGTAACTGGAGCGGTTGTCGGACCGGAAGACAGTGGCCGTGGGATATGGATAGGCGCGATAGCCGTGATCGCCCTGCTCATGGATGTAGTCGGCGCTAACCATCCAGTGTTCGTCAAAGGCGTGCTGTACTCCGCCTGTAATGTGGATGGCATAAGGCGTTTTGTAATTGGGATCGATGAGCGAAGGAGGCGCGACGGAATTCGGGTTGACCGCTTGAAATGCGGCGGCCCAGCCGTTTTGCGCGAGGTCGTTATAGTACATGCCGAAGCCAGCACGAATCACGGTTTTCTCGCGGTCGCCGGGAGAGTACGCGATCCCCAGGCGGGGACCGAATTGTTTGCGGTCATCGTGAGGAACCGCTTCGGGGTATCCCAACGATGCCAGCAGCGGAAAGGAAATATTGGCGGCCTGGCTTTTTCCGGAAGCCGTGAAGAGCCCGAAAGTTGTCTGATAGCGCAGGCCGTAGTTGACCGTGAGGTGGTGTGAAATGCGCCAGGAGTCCTCGGCGTAGAGTCCAAGTCTTTGAACGTTCTGCGAAAAGCTGCCGTCGCCAGCGGGCGCGTACATACAAGTGATCCCCGGGTTCAAGGTCGGATCTGGCATCGGATTGCACTGCGCGCTTGGAGGAACGTAATAAAACTGTGAAGGATTCGCGACGTAATAATCGGGATTGGACGGGTAGGTGGTGAACTGCTCGGCCGTCGCCGCGAACGCCCCGCTGAGCACCGGTTCGTGGATAAAATCGACTCCGACCTTGAGCGCGTGACTGCCCGCAACGTGGCTCAGGTCGTAGCGGAACTGATATTTTTCCTGATTACGCAGGTCGGGGAAAAGAGTGATGGGCGTGGCGAACTGGTTGTCGCCGAACGTTTCGAAACCGGAGACGGTCAGCGCCGTTACGCTGAAAGGAAATTGCAAGGCAAAACCGAGATGCGAGTTGCGCGTCTCAGTGAGATGCAACAGGCTGGCGTCGAGGACCAAAGTGCCGAGCCATGTGGGACTAAAAGTATAAGAATTGCTGAGCGCCGTGTTCCAGTAGTTGTTGTGCGTGATCAACCCGGTGGAGGGCAGGGTTGCCTGCTGCACCAGGGCATTGTGCGTCAGATAGCTGTCTTCTGAAGTGCGCAGGAACCATTGCGACTTCGAAGATTCGACCCAGTCAAAACGCACTGAGCCGATGTAGTCGCGGAAAGGGATGGGGACAGTGGCGGGGACGGCGATGGAAGGAATGCCAGTAATAAGACCTTCCGAAGCCAACTGCGCGAGCGCGTCAAATTGCGCAATGCTGGCTGGGCTGTATGCGATGCTGGCATCTTCATGCACGTGCTCGAACGAAGTGAAGAACCACACTTTGTTTTTTGCGATGGGACCACCGAGAGTGGCGACATAGTTCTGGCGGGAGAAGGGCTGCTTGGGATTGTGCTCGCAAACCCCGTCGCTGCACGTTTGCGCCGGATTCTCAATCGGGAAGCGGGCATTGAGCTGGGCCGCACGTTCGTAGAAAGCCCCGCCGCCGTGCCAATCGTTGGTGCCGTGCTTGGTGGTGATGACGACGGACCCGGCCGTGGTCCAGCCGGTGTCGGCGTCTTCATTCGAGGTACGGACGGCAAATTCCTGAATGCCATCGGGCGAGAAGTTTTGCAGAAAGCCGCCGATCCAGTCGTCGGAGTTGTCGGCGCCGTCGACGGACAGTTCGTTGTTCAAGCCGGAGCTTCCGCCGGTGGAGACGGCGGTGATGCGCGCTTTGGTGGGATCGGAAGGCTCGACCGGCTCGGTTCCGGGCACGAGGTAAGCAATGTTCGCGAAACTGCGTGCAGGGAGCGGAAGAGTTTCGAGGTCGCGAGCGCCGACCACACCCTGGTGCACAGCGCTCGCCGTGTCAATCGACTGAGTCGTGATCGAGGAAGAAGTCCCCTGCACGTTCAACGTCTCGAGACCGCTTTCGGGCTTGAGCGTAACGGCGATATCGCGCACCACACTGACAGCGACATCGACATCGGCCGTGGCGTCGGCAAAACCTTTGGCGGTCACGGTGACGCGATAAGAGCCGGGCAGCAGGCCCTCAATGCGGAATTCTCCGCGGTCATTTGCCATTGCCTCGCGGGTGATGGAAGACCCGGTGGACTGCACGACGACCCGAGCAACCGCCACTCGCGCCGCGCTTGCGTCTTGAACTTCTCCGCGAAGCGCGCCGTTCGGATTCTGCGCGCGCAGGAACGAAGGGACGGAGGCGAAGATCAGCAGGGCAACGACGCAGATCAGCGAACGCAATCGGCGCATTGGGAAGAGTGGAAACCTGGCGAGCATGAAAAGACAAAGGATAACATTCAGATGCCGTGGCGTGGCTTGCACCGCGCGGTTATTCGGCTATCGCGATGCGCCCGCTGGCAGGATCTCTTCCACGTCCACCTTGGTGGGGTACTTTCCCGTATAGCAGGCGGAGCAGTAAGTAGTTTTGTCGCCGTCCGCGCAGGCTTTCTTCAGCCCTTCCAGCGAGAGATAGGCGAGTGAGTCGGCGACAATATAGGTGCGTATCTCGTCGATTGACTTGTTGGCGGCGATGAGTTCTTTCTTTGACGGCGTATCCACTCCGTAGAAGCAGGGCGAGATGGTCGGCGGGCAGGAAATCCGCATGTGGACTTCCTTCGCGCCGGCGTTACGAATCATGCGGACGATCTTCTTGCTGGTGGTGCCGCGCACGATGGAGTCGTCCACCAGAATCACTCGTTTGCCCTCGATCAGGCTGCGAACCGCGTTCAGCTTGAGCTTCACGCCGAAGTCGCGGACCGACTGCTGCGGCTCGATAAAAGTACGTCCGACGTAGTGGTTGCGGATGAGGCCCAGGCGAAACGGGATGCCACTTTCGGCGGCGTATCCGATGGCCGCGGTATTGCCGGAATCGGGGACGGGAACGACGATATCGGCGTCCACGGGAGCTTCGCGGGCGAGCTGGCGTCCCATGGCGTCGCGGCTTTGATCGACGGAGCGGCCAAACACCAGACTATCGGGACGCGAAAAATAAACGTGTTCGAAAATGCAGCTCGACAGCGCGGGAGACGGGGAGTAAAAACGCGAACTGACGCCTTCGGGCCCAACGATGACCAGTTCACCCGGTTTGACGTCGCGTTCGTAGGTGGCGCCGAGCAAATCAAAAGCGCAGGTTTCGGAGGCGAATACGACCGTATCTTTTTTCTCGCTGGTCAGGGCTGGGATGCGGCCCATGGCCAGTGGGCGAAAGCCGCGCGGATCGCGGGCGGCGAAGATGCGGTCGCGGCTGAGCATGACCAGTGAAAAGGCGCCTTCCACGCGGCGCAGGGCGTCGGCGATGGCATCCGGCAGGGTCTGCTCGCGGGAGAGCGCGATCAGGTGAACCAGCACTTCCGTATCGCTGCTGGTTTGGAAGATCGAGCCCTGGCCCTCCAGCTTGGCGCGAATCGCCAGCGCGTTTACCAGGTTGCCATTATGAGCAATCGCGATGGTGCCCTTATTGGATTGCACCATGATGGGCTGGGCGTTCAGCAGGGCTGAATCGCCAGCGGTCGAATAGCGGGTGTGGCCGATGGCGAGAACACCGCGCAGAGAAGCCAGCACTTCATGGCCGAAGATATCGGCGACCAGCCCCATGGCCTTGTGCTGGCGCAGGCGCTCGCCGTCGGAGGTAACGATGCCCGCCGATTCCTGTCCGCGATGCTGCAGGGCGTGCAGTCCGAGATAGGCGAGCTTCTCCGCCTCGGGGTGGGCGTGGATGGCAACGACGCCGCATTCATCGCGAAATTTGTCGGAAGTCAGCATCTAGTCAATTCAACCTAACTCACGTAGGGACGGCCGCCCTCGGCCGTCCAGCCGGGCAACGCCCGGCTACAGTACTGGCAAAGACCTTCGGCGAGCTTTCGCTCGCCGGGGACGGCCGAGGGCGGCCGTCCCTACGCAAGCCTGTCAGTCCGCGGCGGCAACGCCCGGTTCCGCCCGCAGCGCGCTCTCCAGCGCGCCCTCATACGCTTCCCGCAATTCGGCGACGCTTGTAGAAATCACGAGCTGCTCATCCACTGTGATCTCAACGCTGTCCGACCCCGTTTCGCCCAACACATCGGCGATGACGCCGTACTCTTCCGCTACTTGTTGGATTCGCGGCAAGTGGATTGGGTCGCAGCTTAGTACGACCCGGCTGGCGTCTTCCGCGAACAGCAGGAACTCAAGCGCTGTTTGCGGCTTGGGCAATGTGACCCTCAGGCCGACTCCGCCTGGCAGCGCCGACTCCACCAGCGCCACGGCTAACCCGCCATCGGCACAGTCGTGAGCCGACTCGACCAGGCCCGCCTGGATTATCACCACCAGAGCGCGTTGCAGCGTGGCTTCTTTCTCGAGATTCAGATCCGGTGGATAGCCCCACACCGCTCCGAGAACTTCTTTTGCGTACTCGGACGACCCAAACTCCAACTGCGCATCGATGGCGTCGCCCGCTTCATTGGCGCGCAGCAGGATGATCTTTCTTCCGGTTTCTCTTCCTTCCGGCGCGAAGTGCATTTTCGTGGTTTTGTGGACGTCTTCTAGAAGACCCACCACTCCGATTACCGGAGTCGGATAAATTCCCTCGCCGAGAGTTTCGTTGTAGAAACTGACATTGCCGCCGGTAATGGGAGTATCAAGCTCCTCGCAGGCTTTGGTGATGCCGTCAATCACCTGCGAAAACTGCCACATGATGTGCGGCTTTTCGGGGTTGCCGAAGTTGAGACAGTTGGTGGCGCCAATCGGAGTCGCTCCGGCGCAAGCCACTTTGCGCGCAGCTTCCGCGACCGCATGCATGGCGCCGAGACGAGGATCGAGATAGCACCAGCGGCCGTTGCCGTCGAGCGCCATGGCCAGTCCACGCTTAGAGCCCTTGATGCGAATGACGCCAGCATCGCCCGCTCCGGGCGCCTCGACGGTATTCGTCTGCACCATGTGGTCATACTGCTGCCAGACCCAGCGCTTCGAGCAAATGTTGGGACTCGCGAGCAAACGCTTGAGCTGGGCCGAGAAGTCTCCGGTTTGGGCGAGGCGGATATGCTCCGGCATTTCCCGCTCGACCGGCGGTTCCCAGCGCCCGAGCGGACGTTTGTACACCGGCGCGTCATCGGTGAGGGCGGCATTCGGAATTTCGGCGACGACTTTGCCGTGTTCGAGCACGCGCATCTTCGCGTCGGAGGTGACCCGGCCGACTTCCACCGCATCCAGTCCCCACTTCTGGAAAATGCGGAACACTTCTGGTTCGCGGCCGCGCTGCGCGACCAGTAACATGCGCTCTTGCGACTCGCTAAGCATGATCTCGTACGGTGTCATGCCGGTTTCGCGTTGCGGGACGCGGTCCAGTTCGATTTCGATTCCGGTGCCGCCACGCGCGCCCATCTCGCAGGTCGAGCAGGTCAGCCCGGCGGCGCCCATATCTTGAATGCCGACGATGGCGCCGGTTTGCATGGCCTCCAGGCAGGCTTCGAGCAGCAGTTTCTCGAGGAATGGATCTCCGACTTGAACATTGGGCCGCTTCGCTTCCGAGCCTTCGCTGAACTCCTCGCTCGCCATGGTAGCGCCGTGGATGCCGTCGCGTCCGGTCTTGGAGCCGACATAAATCACGGGATTCCCCTCGCCCGACGCGCGTCCGTAAAAGATCTGGTCGCGGCGCACCAGGCCGAGAGCGAACGCGTTCACCAGCGGATTGCCGGAGTAGCAGGGCTCGAACTTAACCTCGCCGCCAAGATTTGGGACGCCGAAACAATTGCCGTAGGAAGCGACGCCAGAAACCACACCTTCCATGACGGAGTGGTTCTTGTGGATTTCCGCCTGCGTAGGCTGAGCTTGTGTGGTAGCGGGGCTCTGCCCCGCTTGGACGGGGCGAAGCCCCGTAACCACACGCCCATTCTCCACACTGATCGGCCCAAACCGCAGCGAGTCCATCACCGCAACTGGCCGCGCCCCCATGGTGAAAATGTCGCGCAGAATTCCGCCGACGCCCGTGGCCGCTCCCTGAAACGGTTCGATAAATGATGGGTGATTGTGCGACTCGATCTTAAAAGCGCAGGCCCAGCCGTCGCCAATGTCCACGATGCCGGCATTTTCGCCCGGCCCCTGCACGACCAGCTTGCTGCGCGTAGGCAAACGCTTCAGGTGAACGCGCGACGATTTATAGGAGCAGTGCTCGCTCCACATCACGCTGAAAATGCCGAGTTCGGTGCGCGTGGGCTCGCGTCCGTCGAGCAGGTGCTTGATTTTTTCGAATTCTTCCGGAGTGAGGCCGTGCTCCCGGATCATCTCCGGCGTAATGGCAGCGATCGCAGAGGTGGTCATGAGTGGGAAGTTCTATTGTCGCATCTCAACCAACTTTTCGCATGTGGATTCGTACCCTGCCGCGGGCCTCCAGACCTGCCACGAACCTGTTCTGGCATGAAGGCCGTCATGGCCGCGATGCGGTTG
>JBEKFN010000178.1:0-8607 GCA_050013295.1 Terriglobales bacterium | reverse complement strand
ACTGGCTATCCACGGGCGTGTTTCGGCTGATCCAGCGGAAAGCCTCGACCCAGCGATTGCGCGACGCTTCATTACTATTGCGCGACAGAGAGCCCGGCAGCTCCAGATGCGCAGTTGCGGGATACATCTGCCGCTGCGCATAAAACATCCCGGCTCCGAGCGGCACAAACAGCAGCAGCCAGCGCAGCGCATGTTTCTTTAGCACGTACTGCCCCAGCAATCCCCCCGCCAGCAGCACAAACAACAAGTACACAAGATGCAGAAAGCGCATCGGCTCAAGCGGACGCAAGCGCTCCAGCCGGGCGGGCAGCAGGATTATTAACGCCACCGTCAACTGGAACACGCCAAAGTACACCAGCCGCTCCGCCACATGCGCCAGTACCGTCTGGCAGCGGCGCTCGGCCAGCGCCCGGAACCACCACAGCAAGAGCAGCGGCGCTACCACCCCCAGCCACTCGTACCAATGCCAGCGCAACACAAAATAAAACGAGCGCGTGGCCGCCGCCTGCCGCCACGCATCCGAGGGCGGCTCGAAAATCCATCCCAGGGGCCACAGCAGCGCCGCCCCGACCGCTGTGCGCCGCTGGTCTATATTCGGCTTCGTCCGGCCCGTCTTCGTCTGCTCCGTCTTCGTCTGCTCACGCGGCTTCCACAGCAGAAACAAGCAGAACGACGCGCCGAACGCCGCCATAATGGCGTGCACGGCAAATGCCGCCGCCAGCAGCGCGCCCGCCAGCAGCAACCGCCTGTCGTTCTTAGGCACGAGCACGGCCACGATCGCCGCCAAAATCAGCGCCGTGGCCAACGCCCGCGGGTGCAGGTGCTGGTCCGTCAAACTGAGACCTGTGCCCGAGACTGGGAGGGTCAGCAGGACCGCTACCAGTGTCACCGCCGCCCACTGCGCATGCGTTTCCGCGAAACACCGCCGGCTGATTCGCCAGCATCCCCATAAAATCAGAACGGTGACGGCCCACTGCCAAAACAAAATTCCCCATTCCAGCGGCACGTGGGTCCAGCGCAGGGAAAACGCGATCAGCTTATCGAATACTGTCGCCTGAAACTGCACGCGGAAAAAGTCGGCATCGTGGGGAAACAACGACGGATTCAGATCCTGCTTGATCGCCGCCAGGTAGAACGCATCATCCTCCAGCCCCGGGTGGTACCCCTGCACCAGCATGGCAAACACTGCCAGCAGCAGCAGTAAAGTCAACGAGCCCAGATTCTGCAACGAAGTGCCAGTGCGCGATGCGAGTTCTTTCGGCAACGTTAGCCGCCGGACCGGCCGTCGGTAATCGTTCTCTCGGTAGCCTTCGGACTGTAATACCTGGCGTCGGGGCCCGGCTCCAGGCAGCGGCCTTTGCGGTTGAAAATCCGGAATTGTGCCAACCCGATCTTCTGCAAGCGGAACTGCAGCGACGTCAGCAGCACGCCCAGCCCATACTGCACGCTGCGCCGGAAATTAATCGAAGACGCTTCCGCAAAATACTTCGTCGGGCAGGAAACCTCGCCAATGTGGAAACCGAAGTGAACGCACTGCGCCAGCATCTGATTGTCAAAGACAAAATCGTCCGAGTTCTCCAGCAGCGGAAGATCCTGGAGCACGGTGCGGCTGAACGCGCGGTATCCGGTGTGATATTCCGACAACTTTGCGCCCAAAAAAGTGTTTTCGAAAAGCGTCAAAAATCGGTTGGCCACGTATTTCCACAGCGGCATACCACCCTGCCGCGCCTGCCCTCCCAGAATGCGCGAGCCCAGCACCACGTCATAGACGCCAAAAGCGATCATGCTCGCCATGGCGGTTACGAGCAGCGGCGTGTACTGATAATCGGGATGGACCATGATGACCACGTCGGCGCCGGCGGCCAGAGCTTCGCGGTAGCAGGTCTGCTGATTGCGGCCATAGCCGTAGTTGCGGTTGTGCACGAACGACTGCAAGCCGAGTTGGCGGGCGACTTCGACGGTGCGATCCGAACTGTGATCGTCGACGAGAATGCGAATATCGACCAGGTCGGGCAATTCCCGCACGGTCGCTTCCAGCGTCTTTTCCGCGTTGTAAGCGGGGAGCACGACGGCAATGCGTTTGCCGTTGATCATGCAGTGTTTCCCTCGATGGATTGCTTGATCATAACCGGAAAAGCAGACTTTTGCTGGGGCGATCCGTTCGTGTACGGACGGTCCAAGCCGAGCGCAGCTCGGCACCTGCCTGCGATCCAAGCAACTCCGAATTCGCCATAAGTGCACGCAGAAATAAAGAGTCCGAGGCGAAGATTTTGGGGCGTCCGCGTTGGTAGACTATCGAACAGCACCTGCCGCCGCGCCGAGAGTTCGCGGTCTTGAACTGTCGAAGCCTTTGGGCGAAACTGAAAATATGCCTCCTCGCACTCTGTTTGAGAAAGTTTGGCAAGCGCACGTGGTTGCTGCTCCCGAAGGGCAGTCGGCGCTGCTTTATATCGATTTGCACCTGGTGCACGAAGTGACTTCGCCGCAGGCCTTCGACGGTCTGCGCGCCAATGGCCGGCGTCTGCGGCAGCCTCTGCGCACGGTGGCAACGGTCGACCACAATATCCCGACCACTCCGCGGGGCTTGCCCATCACCGACCCGATTGCGGCGAAGCAGATTGAAGCGCTGCAGAAAAATTGCCGCGAGTTCGGGGTTCCGTTCTTTGATATGGACTCGCCGGAGCAAGGCATTGTGCACGTCATCGGGCCGGAACTGGGCATCACTCTGCCGGGGATGACGATTGTCTGCGGCGACAGTCACACCTCTACGCACGGCGCGTTCGGATCGCTGGCGTTTGGCATTGGAACATCGGAAGTGGAACATGTGCTGGCCACGCAATGCCTGCCGCAGAAAAAGCCGAAGACGATGCAGATCCACGTGAGCGGAAAGCTGGCGGAGGGCGTGTCGGCAAAGGACCTGGCGCTCGGAATTATCGGACGCATCGGTACCGACGGCGCCACCGGACATGTGATCGAGTACGCAGGCGATGCGGTGCGTGCATTGTCGATGGAAGGCCGCATGACGCTGTGCAATATGAGCATCGAGGCGGGAGCGAGAGCGGGACTGATCGCACCCGATGAGACGACTTTCGCGTATGTCGGCGGGCGGCGCTTTGCTCCAAAAGGAAAAGATTGGGAAGAAGCGGTTGCGTACTGGCGCACGCTGGCGAGCGACCCCGGAGCGCAATTCGATCGCGTGATTGAGATTGACGCGGCAGCGCTCGCGCCGTTCGTGACCTGGGGGACGAATCCCGGAATGGTGGTGCCGGTGAACGCGCGCGTTCCCGAGCTCAAGAGCTTCGCGCAAGAAGCCGACCGGCGCGCGGCGGAACAAGCGCTCGCCTACATGGGCCTCGATCCCGGAACGCCGATTGAAAGCATCGCGGTGGACCGTGTGTTCATCGGATCGTGCACCAATTCGCGAATCGAAGATCTGCGGGCGGCGGCGCGAGTGGCGAAGGGGCAGCACGTGAATCCGAAGGTTCGCGCCATGGTGGTGCCGGGCTCGCAGGCGATCAAGCACGCGGCGGAAGAGGAAGGATTGCACCGCATTTTTCTGGATGCCGGGTTTGAATGGCGCGAGTCGGGATGCTCGATGTGTCTCGGCATGAATCCCGACATCCTGCAACCGGGAGAGCGCTGCGCGTCGACCAGCAACCGCAATTTCGAAGGACGGCAGGGTCGCGGAGGACGCACGCACCTGGTCAGCCCCATGATGGCGGCGGCGGCGGCCATTGCCGGACATTTCACCGACATCCGGAAGTGGCGATTTCAGTAGCACGATGTGGGGACGGGGCTTCGCCCCGTCCAAGCGGGGCAAAGCCCCGCTTCCACACAACAGGTAAACCAGACACTATGAAGCCATTTCGCAAGCACACCGGCATCGTTGTCCCGCTTGACAAGGTGAATGTGGACACCGATCAGATCATCCCCAAGCAGTTTCTGAAGCGTATCGAGCGCACGGGGTTTGGAGAGTTCCTCTTCTACGACTGGCGCTTTGCGGACGACGGAAAAAAGATTCCCGACTTCGTGCTGCACGCGCCGCGCTACGCGAAGGCCTCGATCCTGGTCGCGGGGAAGAACTTCGGCTGCGGGTCCTCGCGCGAACACGCCGTCTGGGCGCTGGCGGATTTTGGCTTTCAGGTGGTGATCGCGTCGTCGTTTGCCGACATCTTTGCCAACAATAGCCTGAAGAACGGCCTGCTGACGGTGCGGCTCAACGAAGAACAGGTGGCTGAAATCACGCGGCGCTCGAAGGAGATCGAAAACTACCAGCTGACGGTCGATCTCGAGACATTGCGAGTGGAAGACGGACGAGGATTTACGGCGACGTTCGCGATGGATGAATTCTCGCGTCATTGCCTACTGAACGGGTTGGACGACATCGGGCTGACGCTGCAACATGAAGCGGAGATCGCCGCCTATGAAGCCAAGCATCCAGCGCGCGTGGAAATGAAGTCGATTGCCATAATTTTGTGATTTCGTAATCGGGAAATTGTGCAATCTGAACAACGAGAACGACGGCCGCTCCAAATTACAAGATCGCTTTCTTCCGGGTCACACCTCATGCGAAATCGGAGTGCATTCGTGAAAAAACTTCTTCTCGTATTCTTCATCAACTTGTTGGTTCTGCTTTCCGCAGGACGCGCCCAAACCGCCGCGCCCCAGACCGCGGCGTCGAAGCAACTCACGATTGAACAGATCTTCGCCGAGGGCGGAGTCACGGGACGCGCCCCGGAGACGATCCAGTGGAGTCCGGACGGCAGCAAGGTTTCTTTCGTGCAGCGCGATGATACGGGCGAGCACGGCGAACTCTTCTATGTGGACGCGGTGACGGGCGAGAAGAAAGTACTGGTCAGCGAGATCAAGCTGTCGCAACTTTCTCCTCCCCTGAGCAAGATCCGTGACGAGCGTGAGAAAGAGCGCGTGACGCGCTATCACGTCGCCGCCTACACCTGGTCGCCCGATTCCAAACATCTGCTCTTCGATTCGCGGGGACAGCTCTGGTATTACAGCCTGGATACGGGAACGGCGGTGCAGCTTACGTCGTCGCCGGACCCCAGCCAAGACCCGAAGTTTTCGCCGGACGGCAAGCGGCTCGCTTACGTGCGCAAGCACAATCTTTATGTGCATCCGGTCTCGGGAGAGGAAGGCGAACGTCCGCTCGTGCGCGAGGAGAAAGAGAAAGACAAGGATAGAGACAAAAACAAAGATAGGGATAAGGCCAAGGCCAAAGAAGAAAACATCCTGAATGGCGAAGTGGACTGGGTTTACGCCGAAGAGCTGGCCGTGCGCAGCAACTTCTTCTGGTCGCCGGAAGGAAAAGAAATCATTTTTCTGCAGATGGATGAGACTCGTGTACCGACCTATCCCATCACCGACTGGTTGCCGACGCATCCCCGGGTCGAGCGGGAAAAATATCCCAAGGCTGGGGATCCGAATCCCAGCGTGCGTTTGGGAGTAGTGGGCAACAACGGCGGCAAGGTGCGCTGGATCAGACTCACCGACGACGACGATACCTATGTGCCGCGCTTCGGCTGGATTCGCGAGGGCTGGGCTTGGGCGGAGGTCCTGAATCGCAAGCAGGATGTGATGGACCTTTATTTCATCGACGCGAAGTCGGGGAAGCCGCGCAAAGTGCTGACCGAATCGGCTCCGGATGCGTGGGTAAACGTCAGCGACGACTTTCGCATACTGAAATCGGGAGACCGCTTTCTGTGGACCAGTTGGCGCGACGGCCACACCCACATTTATCTCTACAGTTTCAATGCGCCAGACCCGCTGGCCTCCGATGCCAAACTCGAACGCCAGCTCGAGAGCGGAGACAATGAGGTGATCGCAATCAGCGGGGTGGACGACGCAGCGGGCACGGTTTTCTTCACGGCCAATAAGGGAGATCCGCGACAAGAGAGGCTTTTTTCCGTGAAGCTGGACGGCTCGGAGGTGCAAGCCATTTCGCCGGGCGAAGGCAACTATGAGGCGATCTTCGTCGATGACGGCAAGCATTTCGTGGAAACGCATTCCGCGACGCTGACGCCGCCGCGGATTTCGGTGTGCGCGCCGGCCGGCCCCTGCCACAAAATCTGGGAGGGGCGCAGCGTGGCGGATTACGACCCGATTGCGCCGCAGCCCCTGGAATTCAAAGCCGATGACGGCACGGTGTTGTATGGCGAGGTGATACTGCCGCGCCATGCGGAGGCGGACCAGAAAATTCCGCTGATCGTATACATCTACGGCGGCCCGGCGGACCAGATTGTGCAGAATTCATGGGGTGGACCCACGGCGCTGTTCCACCAGATGCTGGCGAATGAAGGATACGCGATTTTCTCGGTCGATAATCGCGGAACCCCGAATCGCGGAAAGAAATTCTTGGCCGCGACCCGCCTGCAGTCGGGCCCGGTCGAGTTGAAAGACCAGCTTACGGCGCTCGACCAGTTATATGCGCAGTTTCCGCAGCTCGACCGCTCTCGCACCGCGATCTGGGGATGGTCGAACGGCGGTTTGATGACGCTCTACGCACTGACGCACTCCGACCGCTTCAAGGCCGGAATCTCGATTGCTCCGGTGACCAACTGGCGCGACTACGATTCGATTTACACCGAGCGCTACTTGGGTCTGCCCAAGGACAACGCTCGCATCTACGACGATTCGATCGTCGGCGCGGCCAGCAGTCTGCGCGGTTCGTTGCTGCTGGTGCACGGGACCAGCGACGACAATGTGCACTTCCAGAATACAATCCAGATGATCGACGCCCTGGTCCGGGCGGGGAAACAATTCCGGCTCATGGTCTATCCGAATAAGACGCATGGGATTGCGGGGACGGCCACGCGCACGCAGTTGTTCCACATGATGGAAGATTTTTGGAATAAGGAATTGAAATAGCTCTCAGCCGTCAGCCGTCAGCCATCAGTTTTCGACTCGCGGCGCCTGTAAGGCCTACCTGACGGCTGATGGCTGAAGGCCGCTCTTATGCATCGAACAACTCTCGGCGATTTCGAACTCACCATTGTCTCCGACGGAACCTACTTCCTCGACGGTGGAGCCTTTTTTGGCGTCGTTCCGAAGACCATGTGGTCGAAGAAGGCCACGCCCGACGAGCAGAACCGGCTCGAAACGGGACTGAATTCGCTGCTCGTGCGCACCGGCAAGAAAAACATCCTCATCGAAACTGGCATTGGCAACAAACTATCCGAAAAGATGGTGCATATCTACAAACAGCCGGCCAAACTGCTCGACAACCTGCACGCCACCGGAGTAGCGCCGGAAGATATCGATATCGTCATTAACACGCACCTGCATTTTGACCACTGTGGATGGAATACGGTGCGGCGCGGCGATCGGATGGTCGCGACGTTTCCGAACGCGAAGTATTACGTCCAGCAAAAAGAATGGGAGCATGGGCGCCTGCAGTTGGAACGCGACGCGGTCAGCTACATGAGCCCGAATTACGATCCGCTGCTGGAGACGGGCCAGATGGTGTTGTTGAACGGCGATCTGGAGCTCTTGCCCGGCATCTCGGTCAAGGTTTTTCCGGGCCACACGGCGAATATGCAGGCGGTGATCATTGAGAGTGGCGGGGAGAGTGGCGGCGGGGGTAATGACAAGAAGACGGCGTGCTACATCTCCGATCTGATTCCGACCTCAGCCCATCTCGACCTAACCTGGGTGACGGCGTTCGATCTGTTTCCGCTCGAAACCATCGAGAGCCGGAAAAAGTATTACGCGCAGGCGATCCCGGAGAGATGGCTAACCGTGTTCACGCACGATGACCAGACGCCGTGGGGATATGTAGAACCGGGCGAGCGGGGGAAACTGAAGTTAAAGACGCTTACGTAGGGACGGCCGCCCTCGGCCGTCCAGCGGGGTGAAGCCCTGCTGCATTCTCCCGCGATTCCTAGGTCGATCCTGGGTCGCGATCCTAGGTCGAAACGACGGGTGCACTCGCTGGAATCTTCGCCTCGAAGAATTCTTCCACCCGTCCTAGAATCTCCGCGCCGCTCCTGGCCTCGTAGATCGCCTTTCTGAGCGCCGCGCCTCCGGGCACGCCGTGCGTGAACCACGATGCGAACTGCTTCATCTTGCCTTCCGCTCCGGGCATTCCTTCTTCCAGCAGCATTTGAAAGTAGGTCCCGATCATCTGGTAGCGGTCAGCTTCGGTGGGTTCGTCGTACATCTTGCCGCCCGCGCCATCTGAATTCACGTAGGCCCGGACGCCCTCGTCCGGGCAGGCGAGCGGAAGCTCGACAGGAGCTGCGGAGCTGCGCTCCGCTGGGCGGACGAGGGCGTCCGCCCCTACGCGAACTGTGCCACTACCTACGTACTGCTCAATCTGGCGAAAAATCCACGGATTCGCCGGGGCCATGCGGCCGATCATCACGGCGTCGCAGCCGGTTTGGGCGACGATGGCACAGGCGTCTTCGGGCGAGCGGATGTCGCCATTGCCGATCACCGGAATCTTAACTACCTGCTTGACGGAGGCGATCCATTCCCAGCGCGCGTTTCCGCTGTAGCCTTGCTCACGCGTGCGGGCGTGCAGCGCCACCGCTCCCAGGCCGCAGCTTTCGGCCATGCGCGCCAGTTCTACGCAGACGATTTCGTCGTCGGTCC
>JBEKFN010000177.1:0-8651 GCA_050013295.1 Terriglobales bacterium | reverse complement strand
CGGGATTCTTGGCCATGATGGTTACGGCCACGATGATGGGGACGTAGTTGCGGGTTTCCTTGGGCAGCACGTTGCGGCGGTAGAGTTCCCAGAAATCGGCGTAGCCGGTGCGCTTGACCGCGCTCTGGACTGTGCCTGGTCCGGAGTTGTAGGCGGCCATGGCTAGGTACCAGTCTCCGAACTCGTTGTAGAGGTCTTTCAGATGGTGAGCGGCGGCACGGGTCGCCTTTTCGGGATCCTGGCGGTCATCGACCCACCAGTTGCGCTCTAGTCCGTATCCGTGGGCGCGGCTGCCCATGAACTGCCACATGCCGCGCGCGCCGGCTCGCGAGACCGCCAGAGGATGGAAGCCCGATTCCGCCTGCGCCAGGTAGATCAGGTCTTGCGGCACTCCCTCTTCACGGAGGGTGCGGCGGATCATGTCCTCATAGCGGCCGGAGCGAGCGAGAGCGCGTTCTAGTGTGCCGCGTCCGCGGCTGGAGAAGTAATTGATGTAGCCGGCGACCTGGTCGGTCATCGCTAGCGGCAGGTCGGAATGGGTGGATTTAAGTTCGGCCTCGGCTTTTGCTTTGACGTTTTGGTCGACGGCGGGGGTGAGCTCGTTGGCCTCGTCGATGGGGGCCGGTTCCGACTTTTGCTCGGCGAAGCCATCGCCTTGCTGCAGGGCGGCGAGTTCGAGGCTGTTGATGCCGTCGAGAATGCGGTCGAGTTCGCGCTGGAGGCGGTCGTCTGATGGATGGTCGGATGATTGAAGATCGGAGCTGAGATCGAATCCGCTGCCCAGCAGTTGGTTGAAGGCGGAGTCGAAATTCTGTTTCGCGGCCTCGAGGTGGCCGGCGCGATAGTTATCCTGCCCTGCCTGGTATTCTTTTTCGACGCGGGCGATCAGGTCGCCAATGGGATCGACCTCGAGCGCATGCGGAACCTGCGGCTTCGATTGGGGCTCGGCGGCGGTGGGTTTCTGCTGATGCGGAGCAGGCGGGCGGCTGGCCGCGATCACGGCTGGAGCCTGAGCCTGAGCAGGAGGCATGAAAGATGACGGTTTCTGGGCGCTCTGGCAGGCGAGGGTCGCCGCCAATGGGGCGGAGAGAATGATCGCCAGATAAGAGTTAGAATAAAGCCTCATATTTTCAAAAACTTACCACAACGTTTCCGGGCGCAATCCAGCGTACCTCAGTATGAGATGGTACTATCGCAAAATTCGTTGGGTCAACACTACAAAAGACATATGTACCCCCATTACTTTGGGGACCGGAGGGCCATGTTACCCGAGGCTGGCAGGGGATGCAACAGGGCAGTGAGGCTGGGGCGGAAGCGGCATTGGACGTTTGCGGACTCTTTCGGGACTCTTGCCGAGAGGTTTGTAGGGAACCGGTTGTCAGCGGCGAGTCTTTTGCCGTTCCGGATTCATCGAAAGCGAATATGAAAGCCATACAGGTTAAGCAAACAGGTGGGCCGGAAGTGATGGAACTGGTGGACTTGCCGGTTCCGCAACCGAAATCGAACGAGGCCGTCGTGAAGATACAGGCGGCGGGCGTCAACTATATCGACGTCTATAACCGCGAAGGGCGTTACAAGGCGCCATTGCCGTTTGTTCTGGGACAGGAAGCGGCGGGCGTGGTTTCGGCGGTCGGCTCCGAGGTGCGCGAGGTGGCGGTCGGCGATCGTGTGGCTTACGCGTCAGTGCTTGGGAGTTATGCCGAGTACGCTGCGGTGCCGGCCGACCGTCTGGTGAAGATTCCGGCTGGAGTCGGAGAGCGCGAGGCTGCGGCCGCCATGTTGCAGGGGATGACGGCACACTACCTATCTCACGATACTTATCCGCTGAAGAAAGGCGAGACGGCGTTGATTCATGCCGCAGCCGGCGGAGTTGGGTTGCTGCTGGTGCAGATGGCGCACAACATAGGAGTGCGTGTGATTGCGACGGTTTCGACCGAAGAGAAAGCCAAGCTGGCGCGAGGGGCGGGAGCGGACGAGGTCATTTTTTATGCGCAGGCTGATTTTGAGGCGGAGACGAAACGGCTGACCGGCGGCAAAGGCGTGGATGTGGTGTATGACTCGGTGGGGAAGACGACGTTCGAGAAGGGTCTGAACCTGCTGCGTCTGCGCGGCATGATGGTGCTGTTCGGAAGTTCGGGTGGGGTAGTCGCGCCGATTGATCCGATGGTGCTGACGCTGAAGGGATCGATCTTTTTGACGCGGCCTATGCTGGCGCATTACATCGTCAGCGCGCAGGAAATGCAGCAGCGTGCCGCGGCCGTCTTCGGCATGATTCGCGACGGCAAGCTCAAGTTGCGGATTGAACATGTGTATCCGCTGGCGCAGGTGCAGCAGGCGCACCGCGACCTGGAGGGACGCAAGACTACGGGGAAGCTGCTGCTGTTGCCGTAGAGACGCGGCTCGCCGCGTCTGCCGGACTTCGTCCGACTGGACAGCCGAGGGCGGCTGTCCCTACGCGAGTGCCGGACGCGCGCAGTCATCAGCGGAATAATTTGAGATCCCATGCCGTTTGTGGAATTGAAAAACTCGCCGCATGCGCCTTCCGTTCGGCCGGTTCAGATTCATTACAGGGATGTGGGTAGCGGACGGCCGGTGGTGTTCTTACATGGGGGGTGGGGTTATGGGGTGTATCCCATCGACCGGCAGATCGAGGCATTTGGGGAGCACGTCCGCTTTGTAATTCCGGATCGGTCCGGCTACGGGCGCTCGGTGCGATTGTCGAGGCAGATGCCGACGGACTTTCATCGCCGGGCCGCGGAGGAGACCCTGCTGGTACTGGATGCGCTCGGGATTGAGCGCGCGGTTCTTTGGGGACACAGCGATGGAGCGGTTATAGCCGCGATGATCGGGCTGACGGCGCCCGAGCGGTGTGTACGTCTGATTCTGGAAGCATTTCATTTCTATCGGAACAAGCCGGGCTCGCGCAGTTTCTTCACGCGATTTGCTGCCCATCCGGAAGAGGTAAGTGAAAAGGTACAAGAGTTGCTGGTGGCGGATCATGGCGCGGAGCAATGGAGGAAGGTGGTACAGCGGAATTGCCGTGTCTGGTTGAGACTGGCGGCCCAGAATGAGCGACTGGGCGAGGATCTATATGACGGGCGGCTGAGCGAGTTGAAAGTGCCGGTGACATTTGTGCACGGGAGAGGCGATCCGCGAACGGAGCCGGGAGAGATGCAACGAGCGCACGAAACGATCGCTGGCGCGGAGATGCGTTTTGTCGAGGATGGGCGGCATAGTCCGCACAGCGAAAGCGTGTCCTGGCGGGAATGCAATGGGATTCTCCGGGAATTGGTGGCTAGGAAGTAGTTCTTGGCTTGTCTTATAGGTTTGCGGCACGACTAAAGAATCTGCGGAAAATGTCCATCCCGATGAGCAGCCCCTAAAGGGGCATCTGATTTTGAAGGTTTTGTGGCATCGCTAAAGCATTGCCCTGATACGAGTCCGGAGTTTTTCCGGCCTGTAGGTCTTGCCCTTTTTCAATAACCTGGGTGAATCGCAATTTTTCCGCGATCTGCCGGACTTCGTCCGGCTGGGCGGACGAATGCGTCCGCCCCTACGTGGACAGTTCCTGGGTACTATTTTTTCTTGCGCGAATAATTTTTCAGGTAGGCGGGCAGTTCCTGCTTGCAGCGATCGTCTTGGATGGGCGTGCTGGAATTCATCTCTAGTGGAATCACTCCTGCCCAGGTCGAGAATGCGTAGTCCTCAGCGTCGTCTATGGGTGGGCCGACGCGGACTTTCGCTGAGAATTCATTGATTGGAAGGCGCAGGACTGACGTTGCCTTGAGCTCTTTTTCGTTGGGCTGGCGCGAGTCGTCCCAGCGATTAGGCACGATATGCTCGCTTAGCGCGCGCAGGGCTGCGAGTTTTTCTGCGGGATCGTCAACCAGCTTTGCCGTGCCGAGAATTATCACCGAGCGGTAGTTCATTGAGTGATTGAAGACGGAGCGGGCGAGCACTAATCCATCGACCAGCGTGACCGTGATGCAGACGGAGACGCCCTGTTCGAGATGGCGCAGCATGCGGCTGGCGGGCGAGCCGTGAATGTAGAGCACGTCTCCGTCGCGGCCGTACGACATGGGGATGACGAAGGGCTGGGCATCAGAATTGGCGACGAAACCGACGTGGCAGAGGAGAGCTTCGTCGAGAATCTGGTTGACGGTGTCGCGGTCGTAGACCGCGCGCTGCGGTTCGCGCACGACGCGGGTGCGGGGAGTGGGATTGCTGGGCTTCGAACTACTGGACATCAGACTGACTTCCTAGGCAGGCGCCATGAGTGGTGACGAAGAATTCTAGCAGGTCGGAGGCCGCAGTACGGGCTTGCGGTTATAGTAGCCCGCCAGTTCTTACCGCCAAGGTGCTGAGTGCCATCTCCAGTTTCGTTATGGCTTCGCCGAGTTCGGGATGATTACCGAGCTTCTGCTGCAGGTCCTTCAGAATCTTATGAGCACTGGCGACGTGCTCTGCTGCCTGGACTGGATCTTGGTTGGGCTTCGGTTCGCTCGGTGTTGGCATGGTTGTTTGCTCCCTGTACGTCTCAATTCTATATGGGATCGGCGACGCTACAGGGGCATGGCAATCTTCCGCTGCCGAGACGCGGCAAGCCGCGTCTCTATGGGAGATCGGATGGGCTCGATGCGCTGCCGAGCTGCGCTTGGCTTGGACGGGGCATAGCCCCGTCACCACACGATCACTTACGCCGGCTCTTCGCTGACGGCTTTGGCTGCTCTTCTAGCACGGCGAACTGAATCTTCTTTTCGACGGGATCAATCCTGTCCACCAAGACCCGCAGGCGGTTGCCCAGACTGTAGGTTTTGCGCGAGCGCTGGCCGATGATCTGGCGCGTGTCTTCGTGGTAGGTGTAGCGGTCGTCAGTTAGCGTGTTTAGGGGGACTAGGCCTTCCACGAAGAGGTCGGTTAGTTCCACGAAGAAGCCGAACTTGGTCACGCTGATGATTAGGCCATCGAAGTCTTCGCCGATGCGGCTCTCCATGAATTTCATTTTCTTCCATTCCATCAGGCCGCGTTCGGCTTCGTCGGAACGGCGTTCGGATTGGCTGGATTCCTCGGCGATGTTGTGGAGTTCTTCGGGCGCGATCGGGCCGCCGAGAGGCGCGAGCGCTTGTTGATGGGCGTCGCGGTCGCGGCGCTTGGACCAGGGGGACGGCGGGGCGCCCTCGGGGGCTAAAGACGTGGAATTTCGATGCCCAGCCCCTAAAGGGGCGTCTAATCTCGAAGAATTTGCGACATCGCTAAAGCGATGCCCTGATACGAAGCTTTGTGGAGATAGGGACGCTCCCACCGGGACTTCTTCATCCATCTTTTCGGGCGAGTCTCTCAGCACTGCTTTCAGGATGCGGTGCACGATGAGGTCGGGATAGCGGCGGATGGGCGAGGTGAAATGGGTGTAGGTGGTGGCGGCTAGAGCGAAGTGTCCTCGATTTTCTTCGGAGTAGCGGGCTTGTTTCAGCGAGCGCAGCATCAGAAAGCTCAGGATTCTTTCTTCCGGCTTGCCGGCTATCTTCTCCGTGAGTTTCTGATACATGCGCGGGGTGATGTGGACTTCTTTGGGCACTTCGATTTCGCGGACTCGCTTGCCGGTGCCGCGGGCGTCGCGACGATCGGCTTTTAGTTGCACGCGCTGAATGGGCAGGGCGCCTACTCCTAGCGAGTATCCGAACGTGGCGGCGATGACTTCGAAGTCGTAGACGCGTTTGGCGTCGGGTTTCTCGTGGATGCGGTAGAGCGAGGCGATGCGTTTGTTTTCCAGATAGTGCGCTACGGATTCGTTTGCCGAGAGCATGAATTCTTCGATTAGGCGGTGGGCGATGTTGCGCTCCGATCGTGTGATGCTCTTCATCATGCCGAGTTCGTCGAACTCGATGACTGGCTCGGGGAGATCGAAATCGATCGATCCTCGGCGTTTGCGCTTACGGTTCAGGATCATGGCCAGATCGCGCATGCGCTCGAAGTGCTCGACTTGGGCGGCGTATTCGCGGCGGGCGGCGGCTGCCGCGCCCAGGTTAGCGCTCAAATGCGAGCGCGAACCTGGGGCACCATCGTTTTCGAGTATGGCATTCACGGCGGTGTAGGTCATTCTCGCAGCGGAGCGGATTACGCCTTCATTAATCTCATAACCGACGATCTCGCCTTGGTGGTCGATCTCCATGGTGCAGGAGAGCACTAGACGGTCGACTTCGGGGCGCAGGCTGCAAATGTCGGTCGAGAGCTCTAACGGCAGCATGGGGACAGCGCGGTCGGGGAAATAGACGCTGGTGCCGCGCAGACGGGCTTCCTGATCGAGCGGCGATGTGGGGGTTACGTATTGGGCGACGTCGGCGATGTGGACTTGCAGTTCGTAATTGCCGTTTTCGAGTTGGCGGACGTGGACGGCGTCGTCGAAATCGCGCGCGGTTTCGCCATCGATGGTGACTATGGGGAGGTCGCGGTAGTCGCGGCGGTGGCGCAGGGCGTCGGCGGGGATTTCGGAGGCGATGGCTTGGGCTTCTTCGACCACTTCGGGCGGGAAGCGGTGGGGCAGGTGAAACTTGCGGATCATGATCTCTACGTCGACTCCGAAGTCGTCTTCTTCGCCGAGAATTTCGATGACGCGGCCGCGCGGTTGCTGCGTGGCGCTCGGCCAGTCGGTGATTTCCACGTCTACTACTATTCCGTCTAGATCCTTCCAGTCGGTGTGGACCGCGGCTTCTTCGCCTATTACACGATCGCGCGAGTTGGATTGGGAGCGAGCGCGCAGGAGCGACTTGCCGGGCGGGGCCGGCAGCTTGCCGGCGGCTTGCTCTCGCGGTCGGGGGCTAGACGCCCCCTCGACAGCCGCCGAGGACGGCGGCGCTACGTTGGGGATTTCCATTCCTGGCGGGATTACGATTTCCTGCGTTACTTTTTCGTCGATGGGCTTGACGTAGTTGTGGCGGTGTCCGTAGTGGAAGATGCCGACCACGGTCGGATGCGCACGCGACAGGGAGCGGACGATGCGGCCTTCGGCGCGGCCGTCGGTGCGGACGGCGGAGACTTCGACGAGGACGCGGTCGCCGTGCATGGAGGACCCGGTGGCATGCGGAGGAATGAAGACATCGCCGGCGAGGCGGGCCTTGAGACTGGCATCGAGCGAAGTGGCTTCGGGAATCACGAAGCCGAAGCCGTCGCGATGCATGGTCAGGCGGCCCACGAGCAGGTTGCGTCCCTTGGCGGGCTCGGGAATGGCGTAGCGTTCGGAGTCGACTTGCAACAGGTCGCCTTTATTTACGAGCGCGTACAGGCGGTCGGTCAGTTCTCGGCGCGCTTCGCCCTTTACGCCGAGTTCGCGCAAAAGTTGCTTATGGCTCGCCGTCTGCTTGGGCTGGCGGGCGATGTGGCGAAGGATGGCTGAGTCGGAGAGCATGGGGCGGTCGTTGGTCGCTGGTCGTTAGTCGTTAGGCCGTTGAGTGATGGCTATTTGGTCGTTAGCCTCCCGCCGTGCTTGCTGCGCCACTTTGACACTGCCAGAGCAGACATCCCCCTCCCGCGTTCCGTCAAGCCAGCGCTTTAGCTGCTTTGTGCGCTGCTCGGTGAGGAACTGGAGTGCCGAACAGTGGCACATCGGGTATACCGTGCCGTATTCGGCTTGCTTGTTATCCTTCGGATAAAGCGCTTCTAATTCGGCATCACGAAACGCCAACCACGCCCGCTGCGCGGTTTTCAATTTTGCGATGAACTGCTGATCGTTCGCGTATTCTTTCAGAATCTTGGAGTACGTCTCATTCAGCGCGACATCCGCCTTGTGAAACTGTCCGCAGGCTTGTTCGTCGAGTTCACCTTGCGTTTGGGCGTGTAACCAAGAGGCAGCGAAGAAAATGACGATCGTTACGACCCACGGGGCGCTCCAATGCGGTCTCATTCTCTCCTCCAGGTACTAGCGTCGACCAAGGTATTTCTCTTCCAGAATTCTCCGGTGATGCAGTTCGTGTCCGGCGATTATGAAGGCTAGGGCGCGCACCGTTACCTCGTTCTTGTTGGCGACGCCGCGGCGGGTCCAGGCGGGCTCGTCTAGATTGCGAAGGAGCGAGATGGTGGCTCGTCTGACAGCGATGTAGTCCTCGATCAGGTCGGCCAGCGAACGGCGCGCGAATGGGGCATTGCGGACGTAGTCGTCCTGCTCGAAGCCTTCGATCGGAGTCGCGTCACCACGCGAAATGCGCAGGGCCCGGTAGCTCATGATGCGCTCGGTATCGTTGATGTGGCCCAGCACTTCCTTCAGGCTCCACTTCTCAGGTGCGTAGCGGAGGTCGCCGTCAGCCTCGGTGCGTCCGGAGAGAAGGAGAACCATCTGGCGGCGCTGGTTATCGAGCGCGGCGAGCACGTCGTTGCCCTTGACCAGGGAGATGTAGTTATCGTGGTAGGGTGAGTACTCTCCAGGCTGGGGCCGGAGGGGGGCGGTCGCGGTTGGTGTCGTTTGAGTTGAAGTCATGATTCCTCGTCAGGGATGGCACTCGATTTAGCTGTGCCCCACGGCTCCATACTATCGCGACATTACCGCGACGGAAGTATTGCGATAGAAGAATTACCTCTGGCTGGCAGGGGTTACATGATCGATGCATGGTCGAAGGTGCAATTCTGGGGGAGGAACCACAATGGGAAATATGAAAATCAAT
>JBEKFN010000176.1:0-8688 GCA_050013295.1 Terriglobales bacterium | reverse complement strand
GCGACCGAGGGCAAGACCACCGAAAAGAAGACCGTCGCCGAGACGTTCCTGGCGGGGCATGGATCTCCGTTCGTGGCGCAGGTCTCGCTGGCGAACCCACCCAAGTTTTTGCGGGCGATTCTCGATGGCCTCGAGTATCGCGGAACCGCATTTTTGCAGTGCTTCTCGACCTGCCAGCCGGAGCACGGCGTGGGCGACGACATGGCGCTCACCCAGGCCCAGCGCGTGCGCGACTCGCGCGGCGCGCCGGAGTTCGTCTTCAATCCGCGGCTCGGCGAAACCTATGCGGAAACGCTCGATCTCAAGGGCAATCCGTCGCCCGATAAGGATTGGTACGAGTCGAAGGCGAAGGGCGCGGAAGAAGTTTCACGCTATACCGTCGCCCACTGGTGCCTTACCGAGGCCAGATTCCGCAACCACTTCAAGAAGATCAAAAAGGACCAGGCGGAAAAACTGATCTCGCTGGAAAACATGCTCGTCCGCATCACGCAGCAGGATGTGGTGTATCGCCGCTACCTCATTCCCGAACACCGCTCCTACGTTCCCGACTTCGGCGTGTACATCAAAGTCCCGGGCGCGAAAGGAGACGTCGAGTACCGGGCTACCTCGCGCCAGCTCGTCCTGTTTTGCGTCGAGCGTCGTAAAGCGTGGCGGATGCTGCAGAGCAAAGCGGGCATCGTAAACAAAGACTATGCCGCCCAAAAATCGATTTTGGCCGATGTCGATGCCGGCAAGATTTCCAAGGAGGAGCTGTTCGCACACGGGGAGCAGTTACTGAGGGATCGCCTGCAACCCGCCGGCGTGGCGAAGCCGGCTGAACCAAGGCGGCAGCCGGTTTTGGCCTCTTAACAAACCGTGCTGTACCTCGGTTCCCAAAGGCTTGCGCGATTTGTGCGGAACCCGGGCGGAATCCAAGGGCGCGATTTTGAGACTGCGACCGGGGCTGCAGCCTAGGGTTAAACTCGCAGATGACGCTTTTTTGCATGCGTCAACCGTGTTCAGCGAGGGTATTGCAATCCGCAGTTCGTTATACGGGGAGACATTTACCATGGCTACTACCACGATAGAAGTTGAGGCAGCCGCCCACAACCATAGGCATCCCAAGCTAGAACGCTGGGTTGAAGAAGTAGCACAGATGTGCAAACCCGACCGCGTTCACTGGTGTGATGGCTCGCCGGAGGAATATCAGGCGATGCTGCGGCTGCTGGTCCTCACTGGCACCGCGATCCCGCTGGATTCGGCAAAGCGGCCGAATAGCGTGCTCGTCCGGTCGGACCCAGCGGATGTGGCCCGCGTCGAGGATCAGACTTTTATCTGCTCACGAACCCAGGAAGAGGCGGGCCCGACCAACAACTGGGAAGATCCGGCGAAGATGAAGCAGAAGCTGGCGGGATTGTTCGCGGGCTCGATGGTGGGCCGCACCCTGTACGTTGTTCCCTACAGCCTGGGTCCGATCGGCTCGCACATTGCAAAGATCGGGGTGGAGATCACCGACTCGGCATACGTCGTCGTTAGCATGCACATCATGTCCCGCGTGGGAAGCCACGTGCTTGAGGCTCTCGGCAAAGATGGCGAGTTTGTGCGCGGACTGCACTCGGTCGGTGCCCCGCTTGGTCCCAATCAGCCGGACGCGACCTGGCGCTGCAACGCGGAGAACAAGTATATCTGCCATTTTCCGGAAACGCGCGAGATCTGGTCGTATGGTTCAGGTTACGGTGGCAATGCGTTGCTGGCGAAGAAGTGCCACGCCCTGCGTATCGCATCGGTACAGGCGCGCGACGAAGGTTGGATGGCCGAGCACATGTTGATTCTGAAGATGATCAACCCGTCGGGTCAGGTGAAGTACATGACCGGCGCCTTCCCTTCCGCTTGCGGCAAGACCAACTTATCGATGATGATCCCGACCATTCCCGGTTGGAAAGTGGAGGCCATCGGCGATGACATCGCGTGGATGAAATTCCACAGCGACGGCCGACTGTACGCCATCAATCCCGAGTACGGCTTCTTCGGTGTGGCCCCGGGCACGAGCATGAAGTCGAACGCCAACGCCATGCTCAGCGTAACCAGGAACTCCATTTTCACGAATTGCGCGATGACGCTCGACGGCGACATCTGGTGGGAGGGAATGACCGATCGGAAGCCGTCCAAGTTAATAGACTGGCTGCGGCGGCCGTGGACCCCAGACTCCGGTCGGAACGCGGCGCACCCGAATGCGCGGTTTACGACGCCGGCGAATCAATGCCCGGTCATCGCCCCCGAGTGGGAGGACCCGAAGGGCGTGCCGATCGATGCCATCCTCTTCGGTGGACGGCGCGCGGGAATTGTTCCGCTGGTCACCGAAGCGTTTAACTGGCAGCATGGCACTTTTCTGGGCGCAACGGTCAGCAGCGAAACGACCGCCGCGATCACAGGCAAAGTTGGCCGACTGCGCCGCGATCCCATGGCGATGCTTCCGTTTTGCGGCTACCACATGGGCGACTACATTGCGCACTGGCTCAAGATGGGAGCCCTCTCCAGCGCATCGAAGCTGCCGAGGATTTTCTACGTTAACTGGTTTCGCCAGGACGAGAATCACAAGTTCCTATGGCCGGGCTATGGTGAAAACAGCCGCGTGTTGAAATGGATCTTCGAACGGTGCGACGGTAAGGTGCATGCGAAAGACACTCCGATCGGACGCGTTCCCGAGGTGGCCGATCTCGACACGACAGGGCTCGACATCAAAGGCGCTCATGTGGACGAACTGCTCGGCGTCGATATCGAGGGCTGGCTGGCGGAGGTGCCGTTGATCAAGGAGCACTTCGCCCACTTCGGCCGCCATCTTCCCCAGGGGTTGAACCTTGAAGTGAAGGCCCTTGAAGAGCGTCTGCAGGCGGCTAAGCGACTGTTGCCTTGAGGCGTGTTCGTTCGCAAGACGCCTAGCCCAGTTGAACATTTGTTTTTCCGATTTAAGAGCTGAAATTACGAGACTGCTTTTGAAAATTATCTTCGCGGCTATTTTTCTTTGGATGGTGGGGATGACGACCTATGGTCATTTGGACCCAGTGGGTCCGGGCGGACAGCGCGGACAGCCAGACGCAGGCTGGCATTCGGTGCCAGCCAAAATTAGCTTGAGCCTAGAAGCTAGGTGTCTGTACACGCTACGCAGGTCAACATCGAGTTCGATGCCCACGCTGTAGGACTCGCTCATGATCGTGTGGGCCAGTGTACGTTGCTTCTTGTCTGTCATCTCGTTTTCTCCCAACCCGATAACGTGCCACCGAGGGCTGGTCTGCCAGTTGCTGGTTTGTCGTTTGGAAAGTGGCAGCCGATCCTATTCAGTAGACCCCGGATTGCGCGTCCAGGCACACCGCGCTGTCCGCCCCGACTCACTGGTCCGAAATGACCTAGTGCGCACGACCCCGATATCCCTATCCTGAAAGAAGCCGAGGCAGAGTTGCCGCCCGTAAGGGAGCAGGTGGTGCCACTCGCCTGAATTTGGAAATTGCCCGAGGGCACGACGCTGCTCTGGGTTGCCGGGTGTAGATGCTCGCCGCGCCCGAAACGGATCCAACGAGGGTGGGCGCAAAAGAAATTTTCGCCGTACAGGAACCGCCCCTGCGACACTGCCGCTGCAGTAGTCGGTTTCCGAGCGTGGCGAAGTCGGCTGAACCAAGGCCGGGTCCGGTCTTGGTCTCTTAACAAACCGCGCCGCACCTCGGGATCGCGTCACTCGGAAGCATGTCACAGACGAGCTGTGACCAATGTGATATTATTTTGCGCGCCTCGATTGCAAGGCTCCGGTAAAAAGGGGTGCGTGCGGATGGATCGTTTGCGGAATGCGGTTCCAACTTTAAGTGATCTCTTCCGGAGGGAACCGCACGGGTGTTTTGCCGGTCGCATCTTTGGTGGCTGGTTTTCTCAGCCGCGCTCAACGCACTACCCTGTCCAACGACACGTTCATTAACCAGAACCGCCCCATCAAGCGGGCGGAGAGCTAATTTGCGTACTCAGTAAAGATCGACATCATGAATACGAGGAGAAGAATTCAATGAAAGCGAGATACAAAGTCGTAGCGTTGGCCTCAGCAATTCTGGTTGTCGCACTCGGTTTGTTGTATTCGGGAAGAAGCGTAAGTGCAGCTTCCACAGGCCAGATCACAGGCAGCGTCAAGCTTGACGGCACCGCTCCTCACCAGAAGCCGATTGACATGGCGAAGGAACCGAGCTGCGCCGCGGTTCACAAGGACAAACCGGTCACCACGGAAAGCGTGGTTGCCGGTGCGAACGGAGGGCTGGAGAACGTTGTCGTCTATATCACCCAGGGCTTGACAGGAAATGAGCCCGTTTCGACGCAATCGGTCGAGATTAACCAAAAAGGTTGTCAGTACATTCCACATGTGGTGGCCGTTGATGCGGGTCAGCACCTGAAGATAGTGAATAGCGACCAAACTTCGCACAACATTAACTCGCAATCCACCAAGAATCCGGGGTGGAACAAGTCGCAGCCGCCGGGAGCCGCGCCACTCGACGCGGCATGGAACAACGTGGAAGTCGCCATACCCGTCAAGTGCAACGTTCATCCCTGGATGCACGCCTACATCGTGGTGGTGAAGGGCCCCTACGGCGTGAGCGACGACAGCGGTTCCTTCAAGCTTGACAACGTGGCACCAGGAACCTACACCCTGACGGCCTGGCACGAAACGTACGGAACTCAGACGCAGACTGTAACGGTTGCTGCCGGGAAGCCAGCCGCCGTCAGTTTCACCTTCAAGGCAAAGTAGAGAACTAAAACAAAGTCGCGGCCGTCGCAGTCCAGACTGTGGCGGCCGCATAAAGTGAGGACGCTATGCCGGGTAAAGTTTTTGCGGTCGTAGTGGCGATCATCACGCTGGTGATCGCCTATTGCGTAATCGCTCACGTGTGGTGGATGCCGGTGGATATTTCCGTCCACGGACCCAAGATCGATCGCCAGATAGAAGAGACCCTATTCGGCGCAGGCATTCTGTTTATTGCCGGACAGCTGGTGCTGGCGGCATTTGCCTTTCTGTACGGCGACAGCAAGGGCGCGCGCAAGATGAAATCGTTTCCCGGTGGCGCGAAACCCCTTATCGTCTTCGCGTGTGTCGTGGTTGGGGTCGAAATTCTGGTGCTCTCGTTCGTCGGTTCCAAGGCGTGGGGCTCGGTCTACTTCACGCCGCCGGACCCCGACTCGCTGCGCGTCGATGTGCAAGCTGGGCAGTTTGCGTTTTACTTCCGTTATCCCGGGCCGGATGGCAAGTTCGGGCCGCTGCACCCGGAGCTCATTAATGAGGGAAGCCAGAATTACTTTGGCCTCGACCCGGAGCACGATGCGGATGCGAAGGACGACATCGTAACTGCAGGGCTGGCGATTCCGGTGAACAAGCCGGTGCTGCTCACCCTGCACTCCAAGGATATGGGGCACTCCTTCGATGTGCGGGAGCTCCGTATCCAGCAAGACTTTGTGCCTGGGATCGTGATTCCGATCCACTTCACCGCGAACCAGACGGGAAAGTTCGAAATTGTGTGCACGCAGCTCTGCGGTCTTGGGCATTACAACATGAAGGCGTATCTCGAAGTTATGACCCAAACAGACTACGATAATTGGCTGAAGCAGCAAGCGGCCATGCAGTAACTGGAGTGCGTCCGCTTCCTGAACGGTGCGGACGAAAAAACATCTCTCGTGGGGTGAGATCATATGCACGATATGTCAGCGCGCGCCGCTGCGCACCACGCGCCGCCGAGCGGTTTCATTCGCAAGTACGTCTTCAGCGTGGATCACAAAGTGATCGGGATCCAGTACACGACCCTGAGCTTGGTGGCGGCGTTCATCGGGATGGCGCTTTCCTGGGCCATGCGCATCCACCTGGGCTGGCCGTCGGCGAGCATTCCTCTTCTCGGTTTGCTCTCTCCGAATGGCGCTCCCGGGGGCGTTCCGACGCCGGAGTACTACTTGTCGTTGATGACCATGCACGGCACGATTATGGCTTTCTTCGTGCTGACTGCGGCGCCGATGGCCGGGTACGGCAACTTTATGCTGCCCATCCAGGTGGGTGCGGCGGACATGGCATTTCCCCGGTTGAACATGGCGTCGTTCTGGGTCACGTTCGTCGGTTTCGCTCTCGCCTGCGCGACGTTTATCATTCCCGACGGCCCGCCCATCTCCGGCTGGACCGCGTATGCGCCGCTGAGCGCCGTGGGCCAGGTTGCGGGTCCGGGTCAGGGCTGGGGCCAAAACCTCTGGGGACTTTCGATAGCGGTCTTCTGCGTGGCGTCGCTGCTCGGGGCGCTGAACTTCATCGTGACCACGATCGATCTGCGCACCAAGGGTATGACGCTGTCGCGCCTGCCGCTGTCGACGTGGGCGTGGTTTATTAACGCGTGGGTGAGCTTGCTGGCTTTTGCCGTGCTGTTGCCCACTTGCCTGCTCCTGGTGCTCGACCGCCTCGGCGGAACCAGCTTCTTTATTCCTGGAGGACTGGTGGTCAATGACAAGGTGCTGCCGCACTCCGGCGGTTCGCCGCTCTTGTTCCAGCACCTGTTCTGGTTCTTCGGACATCCGGAGGTTTACATCATCATTTTGCCGGCCTTTGGGATCGTCGCGCACCTGATGCCGACGTTTACCCGAAAGCCGCTGGTGGGGGGCTGGAAGGTGATCACCTTTGCCATGATCGCCATCGGTAGCCTTAGCTTCCTCGTTTGGGGACATCACATGTTTGTGAGCGGGATGAGCCCGAATATGGCGATGGTGTTCTCGGTACCGACGCTGATCATCACCATCCCGTCCGTCATTGCGGTGCTGGTGTTCGCGGCCTCGCTTTACGGCGCCAACATCCGCTTTACGACTCCGATGCTGTTCTGCCTCGGTTTTATCTCGCTCTTCATCACCGGGGGAATCGGTGGCTTCTTCCTGGCGCAACCGGCGGTCGATTCCTATCTGCACGCGACCAGCTTCGTGGTGGGCCATTTCCACTTCACCATGGGCCTCTCCGCCATATTCGCGACGTTTGCCGGCTTCTACTACTGGTTCCCGAAAATGTGGGGCCGCATGATGAACGAGACGCTCGGCAAAGTGCACTTCTGGCTGAGCTTCGTTCTTGTATACGCTGTTTTCATGACCATGCATTTGATGGGTCTCACCGGGGCGGTGCGCCGCTATTCGGCGTATGTGACCGACTTCATGGTGCCGCAGATTCCCACCAACCGGTTCATAACCTTCGCCGCGTTGCTGCTGGGCGCGACGCAGTTCATCTTCCTGTACAACGCGATTTGGAGCCGCTTCAAGGGACCCAAGGCTGCAGACAATCCGTGGCAAGCGACCACACTCGAATGGGATACGACCTCGCCGCCGCCGTTCGACAACTTTGGCGGCCGGCAAATGACCATTCACCACGGTCCGATGGAGTATGACGCGGATGCCAGCGTGATGCAGACTTCGCCGGAGCAGTCCATCGCAGGAACCTAACCAGGCGGCGCAAACTGGCGGTTCATCATAACCAGCGGGATCGAACAACCCTTCGGAGGGAGGCACCGTGAGCGAAAGCGAACTAACCATGGCAACGGGGCATGAAGTACTGATGGAAGCTTCTCCGTACGCCATTGAAAAAAAGAAGCTGGGGATGTGGATCTTTATCATCTCCGACGCCTGCACCTTCGCCACCTTTCTGTTTGGCTACGGCTACATGCGCGTGGGCAGCCAGAACTGGGGGGCGCCGTTCGAGTTTGGGACGATCTTGAACGGGATCGTCATGACCTTCGTCCTGCTTTCCAGCAGCCTTACGATGCTGGCGGCGGTTCGGGCCACGCAGGCCGGGCAGAAAGCGGCGGCCCGCAAATGGCTGGTCTGGACCATGCTTCTGGGCACGGTGTTCGCGATCCTCCACCTGCGCGAATGGTTCAAGATGTTCGGCGAAGGCTGGGGGCTATTTTCGAACCCCACCGGCGGCGCAGTTCAGTTCGGCGCGTGCTTCTTCAGTGTCACCGGACTCCATTTGACCCACGTCATCAGCGGCGTCATTGCGCTCCTGATTATCATGCGGGGCTACAACCGCGGACGCTACGATACCAGCCACGTCGAAACGGCAGGCTTGTACTGGCACTTTGTCGATTTAGTCTGGATGTTCGTTTTTCCAATGATGTATTTGATGAACGCCCAAACGAAGTGAACTTCGAGCAGGAGGAGAAGCTGCCATGTCGTCGAATCAAGAGCCGGGAATGAGTTCTTACGTAGGAATCGTGATCGGGCTGATGATCATCGTGGGGATTGAGGTGGTTCTGACCTATCAGCATTTGCCAGTGCGAACCTTGCTCTTTTCCTTGCTCTGCCTGGCGTGTTTCGAGGCCTTCGTGGGCATCATGTACTTGATGCACGTGAGGTACGAGAATCCGCTTTTGTTCTGGACCATATTTCCAGCCACGCTCTTCGTGTTGGTGATGCTGAACTACTTATGGCCGGACGCGTATCGCATGGCGAGGATGAGTCTGGGAAAATGACGCGGTCCGAAGGAGATCAAGTGAACGGTGCAAAACAGAAGAGCGTGCGGTATCTCAATGTAGGGCTGGTCGTTCTGGCGTTCCTGCTCTTGCTCAGCCCCACAGATCTGCACGCGCAGGGCTGCGCCATGTGCTACCAGAGCGCTGCCGCCTCGGGCGCCCGTTTCATTCACGCGCTGAAAAGCGGCATTGTGGTCAT
>JBEKFN010000175.1:0-8689 GCA_050013295.1 Terriglobales bacterium | reverse complement strand
CGGAACCGGTCAGTTTACGAAACGCGCTCCAGCGCGGTCGCGAAAGCATCGAGCGAGAGCGAGCGCAGCAGGTTGCGGCGCAGCCCGCGCTCGACTTCGCCGAGACCGTCCGCGGCGCGCTGCACCCAGGCGAAGTCGGCGGATTCGGACATTTTCTTGAGTTCGCCCAGAATGTCGGTATTGCGGACCAGTTGCCCCGCGCCTGATTGCAGGAACATCAGATCTTCGAGCAGCGAGTAGAGAGTGCGGAGAAGGTTTTCGATTTTCTCGCGGCCTTCGGCGCCGGAACGGTAGGTCTCGGAAGTCTTGAACAACTCGGTGTGATCGCCTGCGCCGAGCGCGGATTTCAGCATGATGAGGGCATGGCTACGGGCCGCGATGTAGCTTTCCAGATCAAAGGATCGAGCGCGTCCGATGGCGCCTTCGCTGAGACGGGCGACTAGCGCGCGCTGCCGGGAATTCCAATCTGGACGAAGCTGGGCGAGCCGACGCTCGATCTCTGTGGCAGCGACCGCGCCCAGGTTGAAGGTCATCGAACGGGAACGAATCGTGGGCAGCAATTCGCCGGGGTTTTCGGTGAGCAGAAAAATGCTGGCGAATTCGGGTGGCTCTTCCAGAACCTTGAGGAGCGAGTTGGCGGCCTCTTTCATAAACGCCGAACTGGTGAAGATATAAACGCGTTCGCGGGCTTCCGCCGGCCGATAGTAGATGGTCTCAATCACGTGGCGAACCTGGTCCACCTTGATCATCATTTGCGGCGGATCGGGCGGGACGATGAGCACGTCGGGATGAGTCTGGACGAAGAGCCGGGTTTCTTTCTTGTCCGTGTCGCGCAGATTTTCGCGAGCCTCGACGGCTTCGGCAAAGCGCGAGTCGAGGTCTTCGGCTTGCGCGATGCGCGTGCAATTCGAGCAGCGTCCGCAGAAATCCGGCAAGTCGTCGGCGCCGCCGGTGCCTCCTTCCATGGGCTGCTCCAGGCAGTTCATGGTGCGCGCCAGCATCAGAGCGAGCGTGTATTTGCCCGATCCGTGCGCTCCGGAGAGAATGACCGCATGTGGAAAGCGCTTGCGCGCCAGCATCTCGCGCAGGCGGTGGATGGTTTCCGGGTTTCCAGCGAATTCAGAAAAGGGCATAGGAACGCTTCTGGCCGCTAGCTACTAGCTAGGAGCCAGAAGCTAGTAGCTCGGTGTCAGATTTTCAGTTTCTTGCGCACCAACTCCATGATAAGCGCATGCGTTTCGCTGGGCGTGCCTCGGGCGTTTACGACGTGCACCCGATGCGGCTCGCGGTCCGCGATGGCCAGGTACGCATGGCGAACGCGTCCGAAAAATGCCCGGTTTTCCTGCTCAAAACGGTTCTCGTCTCTTTCCGAGCCTTTCTCCGGCCGGCCACCTTTGTGCTTTCGATTGCGACGCCGGGCGCGCTCGACGCTGAAAGCCACATCATTGTCTAGTAAGACGGTGAGGTCGGGTTGCAGGTTGCCGCAGAGGATTTCGTGCATCTGCAGCACCGGCTTCGTGCCCAGCTTGCGGCCTCCACCCTGGTAAGCCTCGGTCGAATCGGTGAAGCGATCGCAGAGCACGATGCGTCCTTCGGCGAGCGCGGGCAAAATGACCTCGTGAACGTGCTGGGCACGAGAAGCGAACATGAGGGCCATTTCCGTGAGCGGAGAAAGTCCCGCGGTGGCCGAGTGCAGCAGCACTTCGCGAATCTTCTCGCCCGCAGTGGTGCCTCCCGGTTCACGGGTGATGGTGACAGAGAGGCCATGCGCGCGCAGGGAACGCGCCAACTTCTCGGCCTGGGTGCTTTTGCCACTGCCGTCGAGACCCTCGAAGGTAATGAATTTTCCGCGCGCGGGCACGTCGGGATGATAGCAGGCGATGGCAGCAAGCAGTGACCGGTGGGGAGCAAGCAATCGATACGAGTGCGGGGCGGCGAACGGACTGCCAGGCTGATATATTCAAACTGCGCTTCTATTTGCATCCTTGTGGGGTCGAATCGAAAATCCGGAGGGGGAATGGGCTCACGTTGCGGGGTGAGGAACTTTTTTTGTCTCGCCATTGTTCTGTTGTCATCGTTTTCAGTTTTTGGGGCGAATGGTCCGACAGTCGCGCTCTCGGTGGACGCGTCGGAAGCGCCGCGCAAGATCTTCCACACGCAATTGCGCATTCCGGCCAAGCCGGGGACGCTCACGCTCTACTATCCCAAATGGATTCCCGGCGAGCACGGTCCGACCGGTCCGATCACGGATTTGACGGGCCTGAAGTTTACGGCGAACGGAAGGACGCTGAAATGGCGGCGCGATCTGCTCGACGGTTTTACTTTTCACGTGGAAGTTCCGGCGGGCGAGAACGAAGTCGTCGCGAATCTCGACTACGCTTCACCCGCGTTGTATGAGCCCGGATACAGCGCCGGAATGTCCGCGACCGAAAAGTTGTACATCGTCAACTGGAACACTCTATTGCTTTATCCCGCGGGGTATAGTTCCGATCAACTTACGTATAACGCGAGCTTGCGGCTGCCCGCGGGATGGAAGTTTGGGACGTCGCTGCATGTTTCCGATCAGGCGGGCAGCATCATTCATTTTGCGCCCGTTTCCTTGACCATGCTGGTGGATGGTCCGGTCCTCGCGGGCGAATATTTGAAAGTCGTGCCCCTGACGCCGCCCACCCAAGATCCTCCCGCGGAACTCGATATTGCGGCCGACAGCCCCGCCGCGCTCGAGGCTCCGGAAGAACTCTGGGAACATTACCGCAACTTGGTGAAGCAAGCGGGAATTCTGTTTGGCGCGCGGCACTACAACGATTACCACTTTCTGCTTACCCTGAGCGATCACGTCGCGCATTTCGGATTGGAGCATCACGAATCGAACGACAGCCGCGTCGATGAGCGCTCGCTGGTGGAAGAAGACGGACGGAAACTGACCGCGGGACTTCTGCCGCACGAGTACGTGCATTCGTGGAATGGGAAGTACCGGCGTCCGGCGGACCTGGCGACGCCCGATTACGAACAGCCGATGCAAACCGACTTGCTGTGGGTCTATGAGGGCCTGACGTCATATCTGGGAGATATGCTCGCAGCGCGCAGCGGCGAGCGCACTGCCGCGTTGGCCCGCGATGCGCTGGCGCAGATCGCGGCGGATCTGGATCATCGTTCGGGACGGGTCTGGCGCAATTTGCAGGATACGGCCGACGGCGTTCCCTCCATGCAGACCGCTCCCCACGCCTGGGAGGATTATCGGCGGCCGCTCGATTATTACGACGAAGACGTGCTCAACTGGCTGTGGGCGGATGTGATCATCCGGCAGCAAACGAAGGGCGCGAAATCTTTGGACGATTTCTGCAAACTGTTCTATGGCGCGCCCAGCGGTCCGCCCATGGTGAGGACCTACACCTTCGACGACGTGGTGAACGCGCTGAACCAGGTCGCTCCCCAAGTCGCTGCCAACGACTGGCGCGGATTCTGGACGGAGCGGCTGTCCAACCATGGTCCGGGCGCCCCGCTCGGCGGAGTCGAAGGAAGCGGATGGAAACTGGTGTACGACGAGTTCCCGTCGGAACTGGATCGCGCCCAGGATCGCGACGGAAAGATGATCCACGCGCATTACTCGGTGGGCCTGTTGGACGGGGGCGATGGCGTGATTCGCGATACGGTCGAGGGGATGCTTGCCGCCAAGGCCGGGCTGGGGCCGGGGATGAAGATTGTCGCCGTGAACGGCCGCAGGTTTTCACCGGATGCCTGGCACGACGCCATTCGGGCAGCAAAGACCAGTCCATCGCCGATTGAGCTCATCGTGGAAAACACGGAATACTTCCGGGTCGTGAAACTGGATTATCACGGTGGCGAGAAATATCCGCACTTGGTGCGGGACGAGTCGAAGCCGGATCTGCTCACGGAGATTTATCGGGCGAAATAAGCGCGGAACCGTAGGGACAGCCGCCCTCGGCTGTCCGGCGGAGCGCAGCTCCGCCACGCCCTTAGGTGAAATATGGACAAATGAAAAACCAGGCGAGCTTCGCTCACCTGGACAGCCGAGGGCGGCTGTCCCTACGCTCTAGGTCTCCGCAATCGCTTCGACGGGCTCTTCGTCACTGGGAACTACTTCGGCGGCGGACTGGTCCAGCATAAATCCCAGAACTTCCTGCGGAATCGGCGCGCTCCACACCGGCGAAAATGACTGCCGATGTAGCGGCGAGGGACCGTGCTCGCGCAGGGCCGCGAGGTGGCGAGGCGTGCAGTATCCCTTGTTCGATGCCAGGCCGTACATGGGAAAGACCGGGTCCCAGGCGGAGACCATGCGGTCCCGTTCGACCTTTGCAATGATGGAGGCGGCGGCGATGGAAGCAGAGAGCGCGTCGCCGTGAATGATCGGTTGCTGGGGGAGTTCGCAATCGAGTCGCACGGCATCGACCAGAAGATAGCCCGCTGCCGGCGCCAGTTGCTGAACCGCATGAAGCATCGCAAGCCGCGAAGCCTGGTAGATATTGATTTGATCGATGCGGGCGGAATCCACGGCGGCAACGGCCCAGGCAATGGAATGCTTTCGAATCAGGAACGCGAGTTCCTCGCGGCGCTCGGCCGGGAGGAGCTTGGAATCGCGCAGGCCGCGAATGCGGTGTGCCGGTTCGTCGTTCTGATAGAGGATCACGGCGGCAGCTACGACCGGGCCGAACAGCGATCCGCGGCCGACTTCATCGACTCCGGCGATGCGCTCCGCGCCCGCGGCCCAAGCCCGCTTTTCAAAATTAAGAGTGCAACGCAGTTTTTTCAACAGGCGCAACTTGGCGGCGGAGGCAGAAATCTTGTCTGCGTTTGAAGCCTTCGATGAGCGCGCGGAGTTCGACACGGAAGCTGATCAGCATCTTCGCCGAAGAAGACGCGCGACGCAAGAGCAGACTATAGTGCCGTGACCGAGTGTTAATGCATACGGTGGAGGAACGGGCGTCTCGCCGGTTCGCCCGGGCGGGACGCCCGGCTCTCCACCAGCTAGTTGCTACTGCTGCTCGACTTCTTTCAGTCGCGCGGCCTTGCCCTTGAGCCCGCGCAGGTAGTAAAGTTTGGCGCGGCGGACTTTGGCGGAGCGCACAACGTCGATCTTGTCAATGACCTTGGAGTCGATGGGGAAGATGCGTTCCACGCCCTGGCCGAAACTGATCTTGCGAACCGTAAAACTGGGTTGGGCGCCCCGCGTCCGGGAAATGACCACGCCTTCGAACGCCTGCAAGCGCTCTTTTTCGCCTTCTCTGATCTTAACCAACACCTTGATGGTATCGCCGGGACCAAACTTCGGGATGTCGGTGCGGCGCGATTTCGCCAACAGTTTTTCGATAATCGGATTGCGCATAAACGTTTCCTTCCTAACTCTTGCCCTTGCTCTCCTGTAGAGACGGGGCTAGCCCCGTCTCCGTCAGTATGCTCTGGTCCCGCTTGATCTGGGCCAGCAATTCCTTGTCTTCCGCCGTCAGCACAACCCGTTCCAATAAATCGGGACGGTTGCGCAACGTTTTTGCCAAAGCCGTCTTGCGGCGCCAGCTGCGGATCTGGTCGTGGTTGCCGTTCATCAGTACATCCGGCACCGCCATGCCGCGAAAATCCGCGGGCCGCGTGTAATGCGGATAATCGAGCAATCCGCCGGAAACGCAGGTGGAACTCGGCCCGTCGCCGGTCAACTCCGCCCCTACTGTAAACGACTCGGTGCGCGTCTCCGTGAACGATTCCTGCCGCGTCGAAGCCTGGTTGCCAACCGCGCCCGGGATCAGCCGCGTGATCGTGTCGACAATCACCGCTGCGCCCAGTTCGCCGCCGCTCAGCACATAGTCGCCAATCGAAACCTCGCGATCGGCGAGATGCTCGCTGATGCGTTCGTCGACGCCTTCATAGCGCCCGCAGATCAGGACGATGCGGTCGAGCGCCGAAAGTTCCGCCGCAAGCGTCTGATCGAGCCTGCGACCCTGTGCCGAAAGCACAATTACCGACTGCGTCGCGCCCGGGCTCAAGCGGAGTTCACGCGACGCGACGTCGCCGAACGACTCCAAACATTCAAAGATCGGTTCCGGCTTCAGGACCATGCCCTCGCCGCCGCCGAACGGGCGGTCATCCACGGTGCGGTGCTTGTCTTTGGTGAACGCCCGCAGATCGTGAATGTTGATTTCCACCAGGCCCGTTTCCCGCGCCCGGCGCACAATTCCGTAATCCAAAGGCCCGCGAAAGAAGTCGGGAAAGATAGTGAGAATGTCGACCCGGCATTTAGTCATTGAGTCATTGAGGTATTGAATCATTGAAACGCGAGCCAGTGATTCAATACCTCAATGATTCAATGACTCAATCGCTCTTCGGCTCGTTCACTTCCAGCAAACCTTCCGGCAACTTCATCCGGACCTGCTTCCGCTCCAGATCCAGCTTCTCCAGGTACGCCTCGGCGAACGGGATCTCGAAGGGAAGCTGCACTCCACTCTTCTGTGCTTCACCGCGCTCTTTATTTCGAACTACCAGCAGCGGCGCTTCTCCGGCCCCGAACTGCACGTCTTCAATCTCGCCGATCTCGCGCTGGCCATCGAACACTGTGCAGCCGATCAGGTCGCTCAGGTACGTCCAGCCCGGCTCCAACGCGGCGCGTTCACAGCGCGGAAGCTGAAGTTCGGCGCCCACCAGCGGCTCGGCATCGGAAATTGTCTCGATGCCTTGAAACTTCAGTACCAGAAAACTCTTATGTGGCCAAAGATCTTCGACCGTCACTTCGCGGCGCTGGCCGTCTTTCGCAAGCGCCCACAGCCGCATATTTTGCCGGAAGCGGTCCGGAACATCGGTGTGCAATTCGACCGCTACTTCTCCGCGGCGCCCCTGCGTCTTGACGACTACCGCCAGGGTGATCCATTCGCCGCTCTGGTTCGGTGCCGCTGGGCGTTGTTCTGCTATTCGATGATCTCCAAAGCGTAGCGCTTGTTCAACCTCGAGCCCGCCGCCGTCAGCACATTGCGCAACGCGCGCGCCACGCGGCCGGAGCGTCCAATGATCTTGCCCAAGTCGGCCTCGGCCACTTCGAGCTCGATCACGGTTTCGTCTCCGTCTTCGTACTCGTCAATAAAGACCTCGCCCTTGGCATCGACGATCGCCTTGGCGATGTACTCAATCATGACGCGTGGGCTGGCGTTGGGCTCGATCATTACGCTTTGCTCCTGAATTGGCGAGTGCCGTGTGGCGCTGGCGCCCTCGCCCGCGTGCCAGCAGGCTGCGGAAAAACTCGCGTTTCGTATCAGGGTATCGCTTTAGCGATACCGTAAGTTTTCCGAAATCAGCGCCCCTTTAGGGGCGCATCCACGCCCGCCACCTTGCTAGGCGACCGAAGCGGCGGCCGCCGGCGCGGGGAGAGCAAGCAGTTTCCTGACCCGATCCGAAAGCTGTGCGCCTTTCCCAACCCAGTACTCAATGCGCTCCCGTTTCAGGTCGAAAGTGGCCGGATTGGTGCGCGGATTGTACGTGCCCACCACTTCTACCGGACGGCCATTGCGAGCGTGCTCCTTCTCAATCACCACCACTCGGTAATACGGTTGTTTGCGCGCGCCAAAGCGCGCCAGTCGGATCATTAACACAGACTTAGGTATCCTTTGCCCGGAAGAGTCCGGCGAGATAAAGACAAACTATTATTATGCCGGAGCTTAGCCCTTTTCGCAACGAGACCCGTGGGCTGGTAGTGGGCCGTTTTGAAATTTCCGAGCTGGCGGTTGGCTTTGGAAGTCACGTTTGGAGTTTCGAAAAATTGGTGGGATTATTGGAGCAAAAACGGAGGAGGGCTGCGGCATGAGTAAAGCGAAAAAATTGGGACTAATCGGCACAGGCGTAGGATTTTCCCTGGCGCTTCTCATGTCTGCATTTGCCTATTATGCAAACTCTCATCACCTCGCCTACGATCTCTCTCTTCTCTACCTTTGCTTGGCACCGACTTCGTATGTGTTAGTCGTGACAGAATGGGCGACGCCGTTAGCTGACGCCGTGACCGTTCTGATATTCGCGTCGTCGAATGCTCTTATCTATGGATTTGTTTCTTTCGTAATTGGGAAGATTTGGGATGCGATTTCAAGATAAACACCCGGTGAGTTCTAATACAGCCCACTACCCGTGGGCTACTTTCCTAATCAAAATAGCTCGCTACCCCGTCATAGAGGCAAGTGTACTCACCGCGAGCGCACCACGTCGCGCAAAGTCAGCTCCAACCCGCCGAATTCCGGATGGTCGTTCATGCCTAGCGAGTAGGCGATATCCAGGCGGTCCCCAGCCAACAACTGCAACCGGTCGCAGGATTCCTTCAGCCCCCAGCCCATCGCTTTGAATGCAATGTTGTCGCGCCAGGAAGATGAAGATTGTGTGGTGGCGGGGCTCTGCCCCGCCGGGACGGGGCGGAGCCCCGTCCCCACACCATCTCGTTTCGGAATTGCTGCTGCGTCAGGATGGCAGCGGGGAGTGAAGTCTTGCACTGCCGTCGCCGCCGGAACCGCGCCCGCAACTGTGCCCGCAACTCTGCCATTGACGGCCGGCGCCACTCGCAGCCGAACATGCTTGTCTTTCACCGTCTGCGGAGGCGCCATCAGCCGCACCGCTCGCGCCGCGAAAATCGGCTCCCGATTCTCCATCCCAAAAGGTTCCAGCAAAAGCAGCGCCTGGTGAAGTTCAGGAGTAACTTCTCCCAGCGGCA